>NZ_JACJSW010000156.1:0-2664 GCF_014698375.1 Microcystis flos-aquae FACHB-1344
TGCGGTTTTCGGGCTGTCGTCGAGTTGTCTAACCATTGCTTAACCCTAGAATTTCGTCTTGGCTTCCTTAATAGTATAACTTTACTAGAAAAAACCAGGGCAAATATTTAGGGACGGTGATGCTCCTAAATCCTGTTTAAAAAGTATCGGAGAGTGGGAAGTGGGGAAGTGGGGAAGTCCAGTTATATCATTTTTCACAAGTAATGGGGCAGCGATGGTTAATTGCCCTCACCCCCAACCCAGCCGACTTCGGGGGGCGACGGGAGAGGTCTTTCGATAGACTAGAGTTATAGCCTGACAGTGGGGAGCTAGGGGCAAGAAAAGCTTAATATTTGAGATGAACCGATCGAGCGAGGATATCGTCTAGAATTAATTAACTCAAAAAATCCTGACTGAATCTACTTTTAAGCGAACTTTTCTAAAAATGATGGCTGAATTACTGAGTCTAGTTCCTGCCAAGTCCCTCGAAACCGATGTAGTGGTAGGGGAAGCGTCGGCAGTATGTCCCCTTCCTCCAGTCACGGTTAGTAATGATACCCTACTTATTTCCCTAATCGATCGCCTGCGACGTACTTTGGAAAATCACCGGGGCGAAAATCAAATTGTGGTGATGCAGGATTTCCCGGATCCCGATGCCCTTTCTAGCGCCTGGGCCTATCAAATTATCGCCGAACAGTACGATATTCACTGTGATATAGTCTATGCGGGTACTCTCTCCCATCAGGAAAATGTCGCTTTGGTAAAACTAACGGGTTTACCGGCTAAACGTTGGGGAGTCCATACCCTCAAGGATAGAGATCTTTCGGTTTATCAGGGTTGTGTTTTTGTCGATGGTCAGGGAACCAATAGTCAGTTAACCACTCTGGTTAAACAGGCAAAAATTCCCATTATTGTCGTGATCGATCATCATACCCGCCAAGGGGATCTAGACGCGGAATTTGTCGATATTCGTCCCCAAATGCGGGCAACAGCGGCGATGTTAACCCAATATATCCAAAAAGGGTTACTGAATTTTAATAGTAGCGATACCGTCCATGTTAAGTGTGCCACAGCTTTGATGCACGGATTGCGATCGGATACGAATAATTTAATGCAAGCGCAAGAGTGTGAATTTATTGCTGCTGGTTATCTCAGTCGTTTCTACGATGCCCAATTATTAAACGCTGTCCTGCAATCGGCCAGATCCCGACGGGTGATGGATGTGATTGAACGGGCCTTAAAAAATCGTATTATTAAAAATAATTATTCGATCGCCGGGGTGGGTTATTTGCGTTATGATGACCGGGATGCGATTCCCCAAGCTGCCGATTTTTTGGTGACAGAGGAAAATGTTCACACGGCTTTAGTTTACGGTATCGTTCACGATGAAGATGAGGATATCGAGTTAGTCATTGGTTCTATGCGTACCAGTAAAATTACCCTAGATCCCGATGAATTTCTCAAGGAAGCTTTCGGACAGGATAACCAAGGTCGCTTTTTTGGTGGTGGTCGTTATATGGCCGGAGGTTTTGAAATTCCTATCGGTTTCCTCGGTGGTTTTAATAATAATGCCGAATATGCGAAACTCAAGTGGGAACTGTATGACACCCAAATTAAACAGAAACTTTCCCATCTAGTTAACCCCGATGAAAAGGTAATTCGCACCTAGCTATTAGACCTCAGCTATCTGTTAACATTGCCAAGACCGACCCGACACTGATATGAAACTTTATTTTGTGCGTCATGGATTAGCAGGACAATCGGGGGATTATCTCAACGATGGGGAACGTCCTTTAACCGAGGAAGGTAGGGCCAAAACTGCTAAAATTGCCCAAAGATTAGGACAGTTGGGGGTGAAATTTGACCTAATTTTGACCTCTCCCCTGGTGCGTGCCGTGCAAACCGCCGAAATTTTGCAAAAAGCGGGTTTAAGCCGTAAAATTGAGCAATTTAATCCCCTATCACCCAACGGCAATATTCAAGATTGGGTGCAATGGTGGCAAAAGTCGGACTATCAGCGAGAGGAAAACGCGATCGCAATGGTAGGCCACGAACCAGATTTAGGCTATTGGACGGAAATGCTAGTTTGGGGCAAGTTTCAAGGAAAATTATCGGTCAAAAAAGCGGGAATAATTGGTCTAGAGGTTCCCAATCAGGAAAATCCCCTAGGCAAGTGTCAGTTATTCTGGTTGACAGCCCCGAAATTACTCCTCTAGGAATTAACCTGGGTGTATCTATCCTTTTTGGGGACTACAATCGATGTTTAGTTAATAGTTAAAAAATCATGAACGATGTAGAATTACGCCAGTTATTAACTGAGAAGTTAGCAATTTTGTCCGCACACAATCTTAATTTAGTTGGGCAATTTATTGATAAGTTAACTCATCAAGAGGCAGCAAACAAATCCGACAATTACCTAACAGAAAAAGCATTACAAAAATGGCAATTTTTAGTTAAAAATAATCAAGAAATGGACAATACAAATCCTTTAAGTGAAAATGAAATTAAGATAATTTGGCAATTTTTAAGTCAATCTCATCGATCTCGTCCGGTAGGATTAGCTAGAGGAGAATTTACCGAAATTTTGGGTTAAAGCCCCGTCCTTTTAGGACGGCTTTTTAAACTATATCTTGTTAACTTAACTTTTATTGTGCTATACTGATTTTGTCTAAGTCCCCCCTGCGT
>NZ_JACJSW010000157.1:0-19399 GCF_014698375.1 Microcystis flos-aquae FACHB-1344
TGAGCTTTTACATTGAGCCTTTACATTGAGCCTGTCGAAATGTGTCGAAATGTCGTGCTTCGTGTCACTGAGCTTGTCGAAGTGCTGTTTTATACTGGTCGGGGTTTCATCCCATCGCGCTCAAGCGAGGGCTTCGGCCGTGATCTCAGCGTTCGACAAAAGCTCACGCCGAGGTCCGAACGGTCTTCACCCCGACATTCAAGATAAAATAATCAACAATCGACAGTTGAGGGAAAAAACTTGTTAGTTATCGGTTTAATCAGTGGCACATCGGTGGATGGTATCGATACCGCTTTAGTGGAGATTAGCGGTACAGTGGAATCTCCACAGGTGCAGTTATTAGCTGGAGAAACCTATCCCTATTCCCCCCGATTACGCGAGACAATTTTACAAGTCTGTGGGGGAGAAAAGCTCGACCTTGAAGCTTTAGCCAGCTTAGATGATAACATCGCCGCAGAATTCGCCCAAGCCGCTTTAAATATCCAAAAAGAAGCCCCAAAAGCCCAATTAATCGGCAGTCACGGTCAAACCGTTTTTCATCGACCCCCCGCAAACGATCGCCTCGGTTACACGGTACAATTAGGACGGGGAGCAGCGATCGCAAAAATCACCCGTATTCCCACCATTAGTAATTTTCGCGCTGCCGATATCGCCCAAGCTGGTCACGGTGCGCCCCTAGTGCCGAAAATTGACGCTTATCTGCTTTCTCACCCCACCAAAGCCCGCTGTGTTCAAAATATCGGCGGTATTGGCAATTTAACCTATCTACCCCCCCGACAAAGGGAAAATTGGCAGCAAAAAATTTTCGGTTGGGATACTGGCCCCGGCAACGTCCTCATCGATTTGGCCGTACAATTTTTGAGCCAAGGCCAACAAACCTACGACCATAACGGTCAATGGTCGGCCCAGGGTCAACCCTGCTCCGAATTAGTTCATAAATGGCTACAGGAGCCTTATTTTCAACAATATCCCCCTAAATCCACCGGCAGAGAGTTATTTAGCCCCGCCTATCTAGCCCAATTGCGCGAGGATGCCCAAGCTTATTGCCTCAGTGATGCCGACTGGTTGGCTAGTTTAACCGATTTAACCGCCATTTCGATCGCCCACAGCTATCAAACCTTTTTGCCAGAAATGCCCGCGGAAGTGCTGCTCTGCGGTGGTGGCGCTCGTAATGCCTACCTGCGCCAACGACTCCTAGCACATTTGGGGTCAAATGTCAAGCTTTTGACCACCGATGAGGTAGGATTAAATAGCGATTTTAAAGAAGCGATCGCTTTTGCCCTTTTGGCCTATTGGCGCTGGCACAATTTCCCCGGTAATTTACCGCAAGTCACGGGGGCAAAAGCAGCGGTTTTATTAGGAGAAATTTACCTATGAGCAGCAGCTATGAAATATTTTCAACAATTCAACGCCAAAGGGTCAGCGATGGGCAAATAGTGCCAATTTTAAGCGATTGTGCCGATTATAAACGTCTTTTAATTCTTGTTTGGCCGCAATTGGGAGATTTTGATAGTCTCGAATACGCTTGGTGGTTAGAAAAAGAGGCAGCCCTTTGGCAAAATGCCGGGATAACCATTCGTGCCATCGGTATCGGCGATCGCAATTCAGGTTTAAAATTCTCTGAATATACGAAATTTCGGCAAGATTGGCTTTTTGTTGACCCCAAAGCTGAATTACACAATTTATTAGGACTTTATCGCGGTTTATCGTTAAAATTACCTGGGTTTTCTCCCGGACAAAATGCCTGGTTAAATCTAATTTTTATGTGTGCGGGTGTGGGTAGTCCGGGGACTCTGGCCGAAGTGCTGCGGGGTTATCTTGGCGATCGCAAAGCCCCCCAATTAATTGCCGAGGAGGAAACAATGCAAGCGCGGCCTTTACCACCTTTCCGGGGTTCCCTATTCAATCTTGCTGGGGGTCAAGGTTTTCAGCGACCTTTTGAATTAGCCACCCTGAGACTGCGTAATATGGGTCAAGTTTTGGGCAATTGGTCAACATATATCCCCGATAGTAGTTATCTCACCCAACGGGGAGGGACTTTTTTATTTGATAGTCAAGGAAATTTACTCTATGAGCATCGGGATCAAGGTATCTTGGGTTTTGCTGAGAATATGAGTTATCCTCTCGCTTTTTTGCAGGATTAAGCTTTTTTCTTCTGCATCTCGCCCACTCCCAACTCTTGACTTTTAGCTTTTCCAGCTGATGGCTAAAAAACTTTAATGTTGTCCGACCACTTATTACCTAAAGATTGATGAAATTATTTGACGATTCAACCACAACTATCGGGAGTTATTTACTCAAGAGATAAGTAAATATTATTTTAAGTTTATTTAAGGCTGTCATTACTAATGGTAAGTTGAGCCGGGTAAATTTTCCCGTAGTATCAAAAAGGAAACTCATTCGACCCGTTCAGTCTAAACGGGGAGAGAAGGGATTTTGAGACTGAGGAACAACCTATGGCAAAGAAAATAAAGACAACCACTTATAAAGTCACCCTGAAAACACCCGATGGCGATTATACAATTGATGTTCCCGATAATGAATATATTCTCGAGGTAGCGGAAGAAAAAGGATTAGATTTACCTTCTTCTTGCCGTGCTGGTGCTTGTTCTGCTTGCGCTGGTAAAATCGAATCCGGTAGCGTTGATCAATCCGAGCAATCCTTCTTAGATGACGATCAAATTGAAGCGCATTATGTCCTCACCTGTGTTGCCTATCCTACTTCTGACTGTGTGATCGTCACCCACAAAGAAGAAGATTTGTACTAATTTAACTCAATATTCGGGGGTTAGATACTCCAACAATACAACAATAATAGAGCGGGAACTGCAAGGGCGACAGTTCTCGCTTTATTTGTATTTTTGCCTCTTGACTCGACAGTGAGATAAAGCCCAAAAATTAATCCTGCAGCGGCAGGGTGTGAGGTGTAGGGTTAATGGGCGCTGATAACTGATTATCGTCCCACTTCAGCGAAAATCTGGGCTAAAATCTCTCCAGCACCAGCCTCGCGCACTTTATGGGCTAAATCTCGTCCTAAGACTTCCCCATGGCTAGGATCACCGCTAACCGAGTCCTTAATCAGGCGCTTACCGTCGAGACTAGCCACCATACCCGTTAAAGTTAGGATACCATCCTCGATCGCCGTATTTACTCCGATGGGAACTTGACAACCCCCCTCCAACTCCCGTAAAAAAGCGCGTTCAGCATAGCATCTATCGCGACTAGGGGCGTGTTCCAACACTTTTAGGACTTCCAAAACCTCCGGATCTCCATCGCGGCATTCTATCCCTAAAGCCCCCTGTCCCACCGCATGGAGAGAAATCTCCGCCGGAATAACCTGATGAACTCGATCGCCTAATCCTAACCTTTCCAATCCCGCTACTGCCAGAATAATCGCGTCGTATTCTCCCGCGTCCAGTTTTGCCAGACGGGTGTTGACATTGCCGCGCACATCTTTAAAAGTCAGATGGGGATAATGGTAACGCAACTGGGCCAATCGCCGCAGGGAAGAAGTCCCCACCACCGCACCTTCCGGTAAAGTGTCTAATTGATAGTCTTGGTTTTGGCTATTTACCACCAAAGCATCGGCCGGATTAACTCTTTCCGTGACGCAACCCAAGATTAAGCCTTCGGGCAAATTAGTGGGCAGATCCTTGAGAGAATGGACGGCAAGATCGATCGATCTATCCAACATTCCCACTTCTAGTTCTTTGGTAAATAAACCCTTATCACCGATTTTCGCTAGGGCCACATCGAGAATTTTATCGCCTTGGGTACTCATCGTCTCCACCTCAAACTGTCGATGGGGGTGGTGTTTACTCAATTCTGCCTGTACCCAATAGGTTTGTACTAGGGCTAACTGACTTTTACGCGAACCGATACGCAGGGAACGAGGAGGACTAGAAACGGACATATCTGAAGTAGGAATTTAACTAAACATCTATCGGACTGCTCGATCTAGACTATCCTGATCTCACCCCTGTTGAGTAATCACTTTCTAGCTTAGGCATAAATAGTTACATCTCTTAATATTTTTCAGGAAATGGGGTGACTATTATTCCCCACTGACAGCAAAGCTGAAAGCCTAGATTAAAATAGAGGGACAAAGGTTGCAACAGGGTCTAACTAATGACATTACAACACCCTTGCTATAACAAAGAAAAATTTGTCCGACGTGGACAGGAAATCTATCAGTCTCGGCTGCGTCAGCAGGTTGAGAAGGACAATCATGGGAAGATTGTAGTTATTGATATCAAAACAGGTGCTTTTGAATTAGCCAAAGATATCCTCACAGTTTCCAAATCAACTTTTAACCCGATTGACCGATGCTCAAATTTGGTTCGTTAGAATCGGACATCGAGCATTTGATCGAGTC
The DNA here is from genome assembly GCF_014698375.1 of Microcystis flos-aquae FACHB-1344. Classification (NCBI taxonomy): domain Bacteria; kingdom Bacillati; phylum Cyanobacteriota; class Cyanophyceae; order Chroococcales; family Microcystaceae; genus Microcystis; species Microcystis flos-aquae. The sequence goes on from NZ_JACJSW010000157.1 coordinate 4,376, forward strand.
GGTTTTGCCCTATCATATAGAGACAAAAAGACCGAGTAACCATTGTCAGATTCTCCATACCCCCCTTATCAAGGGGGGAGCCGCGCCCCCCTTATCAAGGGGGGATCAAGGGGGGATCAAAGGCACAATCTATCTTCAATTTAATAATTATAACCACTCACTTAATAGGATAGTTACACAACGTAAAAATTGGTTAATTCAGGAGTTATTATTATGCTGGACCAAATGATGAAGATGTTAGAAGGGCAACAAATAGGCCCCTATCGTCTTAATAAGTTTCTCGGTGCGGGTGGTTTTGGGGGTGTATTTCATGCTAGTGAAATGGTCAGAAATACATCGGTTCAAGAAGTTGCTGTTAAAGTTATCCCCGAAAGTAGCGATGATAAATTAATTGAGTTAAAAAATGCCAGAAAGTTAGAACATTCTAATTTAATTAAGGCTTATTCGGTGGGGGAATTTACTTTTTTTAATACAGAAATGCTTTATTTAGTGATGGAATTGGCACAGGGTAGCCTAGAAAATCACATCGCCAAAGGCGGTTTGTCAGCGGATGAGATTAAAAATATTACTGCTCAAGTCGCCCAAGGTTTAAATTATCTTCATGGACAAAATAAAGTCCATCGAGATTTAAAACCGGGTAATATCCTCAAGGTTAATCAACAATACAAGTTAGCAGATTTTGGCTTAATTAGAACTTTAAATAACAAAAGCCACACTCAAACAGTCCACAATAGCGGTACAATTATTTATATGCCTCCCGAAGCCTTTAGGGGGGATATTTCCTCAGCTTGGGATCTGTGGTCATTAGGTATTATGTTAATCCAAATGACGACTAATCAACTTCCCTATAAGTTCAATAATGACAATAATCAACTAATGGCAAAGGTGATGAATTGTGAGCTACAAATCCCTAGTTTACCGAAAGAGTTTAAACCGATTATTGAAGGGTGTTTGCAAAAAGATAGAAAACAAAGATGGACAGCACAACAGGTTTTAAATGCCTTACAACCTGTGGGATGGACTTCTCCCCCGTCACCTCCACCAGCACCGGCAGCAGTCAAAAAGCCTGTTTCACCAATACCCCTAATTGCTTCACCTACTCCATTTACCGAAAAACTACCCAATCGAGTCACACTGGAGATGGTGAGCTTACCAGCAGGTCAATTTCTCATGGGATCTCCTGACAGTGATCCCAATGCTGCAAGTGATGAAAAACCTCAACACCAAGTTAAAGTCAACAGTTTTGCGATTGGCAAATATCCAGTGACTCAGGCACAATATCAAGCAGTAATGGGAACCAATCCCTCTCACTTTAAAAACAATCCCCAAAATCCGGTAGAAAATGTTAGTTGGAACGATGCTCAAGCCTTTTGTCGGAAATTGAGTCAAATAACCGGGAAAACCTATCGCCTACCGACGGAAGCGGAATGGGAATATGCTTGTCGTGCGGGGACTACTACTCGCTATTATTTCGGTGATGATGCTAATCGGTTAGGAGATTACGCTTGGTATAGCGCAAATTCTCAGAGTAAAACTCATCCTGTGGGACAGAAAAAACCCAATGCTTGGGGACTCTATGACATGATTGGCAATGTTTGGGAATGGTGCGAAGACGATTGGCACGATAACTATATCGGAGCGCCAAAGGATGGATCTGCGTGGCCTATCAATAATGATAATCGTTCTTATCTCAAGTGTCTGCGCGGCGGTTCTTGGAACAGCTACAAAGCACCTGATTACTGTCGTTCTGCCATCCGCAGCAGGAACCTCCCCTCCTACGACAACTACAGCCGCGGTTTTCGGGTTGCGTGTGTCTCCCCAGGACTTTAACCCTTTGTTCTTTTGCTCTTTTGCCCTTTGTCTCTTTTTCCCGCCCTTAGGCGGGTCGATTTTTTTTGAGAAAATACCCTTGTTTCAAGGCTCTGCCTTGAAACACAATATTTAAGGCTCTGCCTTAAAGCAATATTCAGGTAGAACCTGAAGAGAGCGTTCCCAGGTAGAACCTGGGAACGAGATAACCTACGATCTACTTAATTAGAGTTTGCATAGAAGATTCAATTTTCAATTTCTGTCGATGGCGTTTGGAACTGAAACCCTTGGTAGGGACAATTCATGAATTGTCCCTACATTTTCGGAGTATAAATCATGAATTGTCCCTACATTTTCGGAGTATAAATCATGAATTGTCCCTACATTTTCGGAGTATAAATCATGAATTGTCCCTACATTTTCGGAGTATAAATCATGAATTGTCCCTACATTTTCGGAGTATAAATCATGAATTGTCCCTACATTTTCGGAGTATAAATCATGAATTGTCCCTACATTTTCGGAGTATAAATCATGAATTGTCCCTACATTTTCGGAGTATAAATCATGAACTATCCCTACATTTTCGGAGTATAAATCATGAACTATCCCTACATTTTCGGAGTATAAATCATGAATGTCCCTACATTTTCGGAGTATAAATCATGAACTATCCCTACATTTTCGGAGTATAAATCATGAACTATCCCTACGTCTGGCTCTTCTCGACTTTGTGTGATAAATTTAAATTATATAAGAGTGATCGATCTTTGTGTCCTTTGTGTCTCTGTGGTTCCTTCCACTCACTGCCCTAAGACTGTATCTTAGAATACATTTTACCCACCAAACCCAAGAGATGCCACTGACCACCTTGCACCCCTACAAGGTTTCATCGGGATTAATGCCTAATTCTCTTAATCTTGCCGTTAATTGCTCAATTTTTTGTAAAGCCAGTTCTTTTTGTTGACGTTCAGATTCTTTTTGCTGACGTTCGTATTCTTGTTGCTGTAAAGCCAGTTCTTTTTGTTGACGTTCAGATTCTTTGGCCTGTTTCTCCAGAAGAGCGGCTTCCTCAGGTGTTGGGATTAACTGACCCCTAGGACTAAAATAACGCAATTTATCGGCGTATATCCCTAAATATAAGCCCAATTCTTCACTCCATAACCAACCTTGCTGATTGGGTTCAATCGGTTGATATTTTCCCCTAATTAACGTATATCCTTCAAACTCTAAACTATAGGGGTCAAACCAGAAATAATCAGGAGTCCTAAATGTATTTTGATAAATTTCTTTCTTTTCTTCCCTATCAGTCTTAGCGGTACTTTCAAAAGAGGATTTCTATAATCACATTAGGATATTTTCCCTCTTCTTGCCATACTACCCAACTTTTCCGGTTTTGGTTTCTAGTTGTTCCCAATACTACAAAAAAGTCGGGTCCTCTAAAGTATTCTGATTTTTTCTGATTGGGACTGTAGTAGATGGTTAAATTCCCGGTTGCAAAGTAATCTTCTCTATCTTGCCATAACCATTCTAGGCATTTTATCAATAAAATAATCTGAGTTAGATGTAAATTACTTTCCAATGGCGGTTCATCACTCCAAAATTCGCCCTTGGGGAAGATTATCTCATCTTTTTGGGCGGTTTGGCTAGGGGATAGGGGTTGAGTTGTAGTCATGGTTATCTGCTATGAATAATAAGCTGTCCGTGTATTTAAACTGCTTGTTGAGATGAGACAAGGGGCAACAGTAAAGGTATTGGCTAAGATTCAGCTAATCTAAGGATAGGCGGTTAAAATGCGTCTTAGCCTATTATTTGTGTTAATCTCATCTTTACAGATCAAAACCCTCAATCGTCTAAGGAGACAATGGCCGCCAATTCTCGGAATAAATCGCCCGTTTTTCTCGGCTGTTCCGGCAGGATCGCTATTTTTTGCCTCTTGATGTTACTATCGGCGGCAATAGGCTGGTTAATCGGGAAACAGTGGGTTAAACACAGCAATCAACCCCAAACCGTTAAACCCGTTTTTGCCACGGAGGAAAATAACTTTAATTCTGCCACAGATCCGGCATGGCAACGGAAAGCCGAGATGAGAAAGCGCCGTCTAGAGTTGGGAATTGATGGTCAGTTTTTTAAAAATCTCGTCAATGAATTGTTTAACCTCCGCTATGGGGATATCAAAGAGGAAAAACAGAAACAGGAACAAAGAGATATTTTAGCAGCAGAAATCCTCGATCGCCTAGACCGTCTCGATTCTGGCACTAGAGAAGCATTAGGTAGCTACGACGAGCAACAGCGAGAAAAATGGCGAGAACAAGTGAATCAGTTACGTCTAAGCAGTAGAGTCCTTAATTTACTCACTGATACTGCTTTTTTTCAGCTATTTCCCGAATTGACAGAAAGACCAAATTTTGATAGCGGCTTAGGTCAACTATGGAGTGGTTTGGCCTGGAATCAGTTACAATCTTTACAGTCTGGCCTATCCTACCAAGCGATCGAAAGTTTAGACGCGGGGGGAGAGGAAGTTATCGAGGCAATTCTCAGCGAGGGACAAGGAAAAGCCTATGCAATAAAATTGCGTTCCAGTGATCGGTTAGACTTAAATTTAGAGACGGAAGGCGAAGTTTTACTATCTTTCTACTCTCCCACGGGTAATATTACCCTTTTAGACAAGTCTAGCGATCGGCAATGGTCCGGTCAATTACCCGAAGAGGGATTTTATGAATTAGTTATTCTCCCCCAATCTTCTACCCCTGTTCACTTTCGCTTGCAGTTAAAAGTAAGTCAGTGACTTTAACTGTCAGGAGACAGGAGACAGGAGACAGGAGACAGTCGGCAGCTTTTTTCTCCCCAACCCCCCATCTCCCCACACCCCACACCCTACACCCCACACCCTACACCCCACTTCCCCAACCCCTAATCTGCTTTTTTACTTTTTCCCATGTCTTTAACTTTCCAGGCTGTTATCGCTAAATTAAATGAATTTTGGGCCGATCGCGGTTGTTTAGTTGCTCAACCCTATGATACCGAAAAAGGTGCGGGAACCATGAGTCCCCATACCTTTTTAAGGGCAATTGGTCCGGAACCTTGGGCCGTTGCCTATGTGGAACCCTGTCGTCGTCCTACGGATGGCCGTTATGGCGAAAATCCCAATCGTTTTCAGCATTACTATCAATATCAAGTTCTAATTAAACCCTCTCCCGATAATATTCAGGAAATCTATTTAGACTCCCTGCGGGTGTTAGGAATTAACCCGGAAGATCACGATATTCGCTTCGTGGAAGATAACTGGGAATCTCCCACCCTCGGTGCTTGGGGTGTGGGTTGGGAAGTGTGGTTAGATGGTATGGAAATCACCCAATTTACCTACTTTCAACAGTGTGGGGGTATTGATTGTCGTCCCGTGGCGATCGAAATTACCTATGGTTTAGAAAGATTAGCCATGTATCTGCAAGATGTGGAGGCAATTAATAAAATTCAATGGAATGAAAATATCCTCTACGGTGACATTTTTCTACAAAATGAAATCGAACAATGTACCTACAATTTTGAGGCTTCCAATCCTGAATTATTGTTTAGTTTATTCAGTTTATATGAACAGGAAGCTAAACAATTAATTGATCGCTCTCTGGTGATTCCCAGTCTAGATTATGTTCTTAAATGTTCCCATACTTTTAATTTACTCGATGCTAGAGGTGTGATTGCTGTAGCTGAAAGAACCCGTTATATCGGCAGAATTCGCAATTTAGCTCGACAGGTTGCTCAATTGTATTTACAGCAACGGGAAGCTTTAGGTTTTCCCCTACAAACGGTTTAGCGATCGGGTGCATCTTTGGCGATGCACCCCTAGCAATTGTATTGGCCTTCGTTTAATAACTTTTTTTTATAAAAAATCCTATTTATACTAAATCTTGTTTAAAAAGTATAGGATAGTGGGAAAGAAAAAAAGATGTTATCGCTAACATCTTTTTGGCATTTTTTACAATTTAACTTCAATATCAACCCCTGCGGGTAAATCTAATTTCATCAAAGCATCGATTGTCTTAGAAGAGGGTTGGTAAATATCAATAATGCGGCGATGGGTGCGGGTTTCAAAATGTTCACGGGAGTCCTTGTCAACGTGAGGGGAACGCAGGACACAATAAATCTTTCTTTTGGTCGGTAGGGGGATCGGTCCGATCGCTGTGGCGTTAGTTCTATTGGCAGTATCGACAATCTTCTCACAGGAAGTATCGAGTAAGCGCCGGTCAAAAGCTTTCAAACGAATGCGAATTTTCTGTTGTTGTAGCGTAGCCATAATTTCACCTATTGCAATTGTCAAGGTACAAAATAAAGACAGTAACGGAGCAGCTTTTAAATTCACTGCCCCGTTAATTAGTAGATTAGCCTACTTGATAATTTTCGAGATAACGCCAGAACCGATGGTGCGACCACCTTCGCGAATAGCGAAGCGCATACCCTGTTCAATAGCGATCGGGTTGATCAGTTCCACCGTCATTTTGATCCGGTCTCCCGGCATGACCATTTCTACAGTGCTGCCATCATCGGCGGTGTAGTCTTGGATAGTGCCAGTTACGTCAGTTGTCCGTACATAGAACTGAGGACGATAGTTTTTAAAGAAAGGAGTGTGACGACCACCTTCTCCTGCAGTTAACACATACACCTCACCTTCAAACTGGGTGTGGGGTTTGATTGTACCCGGTTTAGCGATCACCATGCCGCGCTCGATGTCGGTTTTTTGGATACCACGCAGGAGGATACCCGCGTTGTCACCGGCCATCCCTTGGTCAAGACTTTTCTTGAACATTTCAATCCCGGTGACGGTGGTGGGGCGAGTTTCTCTGATCCCGACCAATTCCACGTTATCACCCACTTTCACAATACCGCGTTCGATCCGACCGGTAGCCACCGTCCCCCGACCAGTAATCGAGAATACGTCTTCTACCGCCATCAGGAAGGGTTTATCGATATCCCGTTCGGGGGTGGGGATATAGCTATCTACCGCTTCCATTAATTCATAAATTGCGTCCACCCACTCGTTATCGCCTTTTTGGGCCTTGGGATTTTTGGTCATGTAGTCGAGGGCTTCTTTCGCAGAACCGGCAATAATGGGGATATCGTCGCCAGCAAAGTCGTAACTGGTGAGAAGTTCGCGTACTTCCAGTTCTACGAGTTCCAGTAACTCCTCATCGTCCACCATATCTTTTTTGTTGAGGAAGACCACGAGGTTAGGTACGCCCACCTGACGAGCCAGCAGGATATGTTCCCGGGTTTGGGGCATCGGGCCGTCAGCGGCCGAGACCACGAGAATACCACCGTCCATCTGTGCGGCACCGGTGATCATGTTTTTTACATAGTCCGCGTGGCCGGGGCAGTCCACGTGTGCATAGTGGCGATCAGCAGTTTCGTACTCAACGTGAGCGGTGTTGATGGTGATCCCGCGGGCTTTTTCTTCGGGAGCGGCATCGATTTCATCGTATTTTTTAGCTTGGGCATTACCCAGAGCCGCTAGGGTCATAGTGATAGCGGCGGTGAGGGTAGTTTTGCCGTGGTCAACGTGACCGATCGTACCGATGTTAACGTGGGGTTTCGTCCGTTCAAATTTAGCGCGTGCCATTTACTTTCTGTTCCTTTGTTTTTTTTCTTCTTCAGGTGGGTGAACAGTAATCAGTCACCAGAGATCAGTTTTAAGTTAGCAGTTATTAGGGTTGACCGCTCGAATTTAAATGATCGGTTTGTCTTTACTGCTCACCGGTCACTGGTCACTGATTAGCCGTTCCCTTTACTTTTGGCGATAATCGCCTCGGCCACGTTGCGGGGGACTTCTTCGTAATGGCTAAATTCCATGGTGAAGATGCCCCGTCCCTGGGTTTTGGAGCGAATATCAGTGGCGTAACCAAACATTTCCGCTAAGGGAACTTTAGCGGAGACTTTGGCGATGCCGGCCTCGGTTTCTTGACCTTCGATTTGTCCCCGACGGGAGTTAAGATCACCGATGACGTTACCGATGAAGTCTTCGGGTACTTCCACCTCGACCTTCATCATCGGTTCTAGGAGAACGGGGGTAGCTTTCATCACCGCTTCCTTAATCGCCATGGAACCGGCAATCTTAAAGGCCATCTCGGAGGAGTCCACATCGTGGAAAGAACCATCCACAAGGGTTGCTTTCAGGTCGATGACGGGATAACCCGCTACAATCCCCGATTCGCAAGCTTCTTTCATCCCTTGTTCTGACGGACTGATGTATTCTTTGGGGATAGCACCACCGACAATTTTGGAGACGAAGACAAAGCCCGACCCCGGTTCACCCGGTTCGAGTTCGATGACGACGTGGCCGTACTGCCCTTTACCACCACTTTGACGGATAAATTTACCCTCAGCGCGCACGGGTTTCCGCACAGTTTCCCGATAGGCCACCTGGGGAGCGCCCACCGTCGCTTCGACTTTGTATTCCCGGAGCATTCGATCGACCAGGATTTCCAGGTGCAGTTCTCCCATCCCGGCGATCACCGTTTGATTGGTTTCGGGATCAACTTTGACCCGGAAGGTGGGATCTTCATCGGAGAGAGCTTGCAGAGCTTTGCTGAGTTTCTCGATGTCCTGTTTGGTTTTCGGTTCCACCGCCACGGAGATAACCGGTTCGGGGATAAAGAGGGATTCTAGGATAATCGGGTTCTTATCATCACAGAGGGTATCCCCGGTAATGGTGTTTTTCAGTCCGATCGCCGCTCCTAGATCACCGGCGCGCAGTTCATCCACTTCGATCCGTTCGTTGGATTTGAGGATGATCAGGCGAGCGATCCGTTCTTTGGTTCCTTTGGTGGAGTTGTAGGCGTAGCTGCCTTTAGCTAGTACACCGGAATAGACCCGTAGGAAGGTTAAACGACCGAAGGGATCGGCCATGATTTTGAAGGCGAGGGCCGAGAAGGGCGCATCGTCCTTGGCTTCCCGGATTGCCTCGCTGCCATCGGGAAGAATCCCTTTAACGGCGGCTACTTCCGAGGGTGAGGGTAGGTAATCGACAACGGCATCGAGGAGCAGTTGTACCCCTTTGTTTTTGAAAGCCGAGCCGCAGAGGACGGGAACAATTGTACCAGCAATCGTCCCTTCTCTGAGACCGCGTTTGATTTCGGCTTCGGTGAGTTCTTCACCTTCTAGATATTTTTCTAGGAGTTCTTCATCAGCTTCCGCTACAGCTTCCACCAGCTGCACGCGGAATTCTTCGGCCTTTTCCAATAAGTCTTCGGGAATGTCGGTTTCTTCTATGTCTTTCCCTAGATCGTCCTTATATATATAGGCGCGCATCTTGACGAGATCAACGATCCCGCTCAGTTCGCTTTCCGCGCCGATCGGCATTTGGATGGGAACGGCGTTAGTTCTGAGGCGATCTCTTAATTGTTCGTAAACTTTGAAGAAGTTCGCCCCCGTTCTGTCCATTTTGTTGACAAAGGCAATCCGGGGTACTTTGTACCGATCGGCTTGTCTCCAGACGGTTTCTGATTGGGGTTGTACACCACCAACAGAGCAGAAAACCGCCACCACTCCATCGAGTACCCGCATGGAACGTTCCACTTCAATGGTGAAATCGACGTGGCCGGGGGTGTCAATGATGTTGATGCGATGATCTTGCCAACTGGTACTGATGGCGGCGGCGGTGATGGTGATTCCTCGCTCCCGTTCCTGTTCCATCCAGTCGGTAATTGCCGTTCCGTCGTGGACTTCGCCCAGTTTATGAGCGACTCCCGTGTAGAACAGGATTCTTTCTGTTGTCGTTGTTTTGCCCGCGTCTATATGAGCGGCGATTCCGATGTTTCGCACTCTCTCTAGCGGGATAGTCCGTGCCACAGCAACCTCCTTGCTTTGCTTGCCAGTGATGGGATTTTGTTCTAGGATTTTTTACACTATTTACAATTCTATACTTTTCTTGACAGTTTTTTGGCGGCAGCGGTGTAGTCCACCGCCCTTAAAGTATCTTTAAAGTATCTTTTTAGTAACGATAGTGGGCAAAGGCTTTGTTTGCCTCTGCCATCCGGTGGGTTTCTTCCCGTTTTTTGATCGTGCCGCCGGTTTCATTGGCCGCATCCATGATCTCGTTGGCCAGTTTACCTGCCATGGTTTTGCCGCCTCTAGTCCGAGCATAATGGACTAACCAGCGTAGTGCCAAAGTACTACCACGATTGCTCCGTACTTCCATCGGTACTTGATAGGTGGCTCCACCGACCCGGCGGGCTTTCACTTCCACTAGGGGAGTGGCGTTTTTAACGGCTTTTTCAAATACTTCTAGGGGTTCTTGACCGGTACGTTCGCCGACGGTTTTCAGGGCATCGTAAACGATATTAGCGGCCAGGGATTTTTTGCCCGATCGCATGATCCGGCGGATGGTCATGCTGACTAAACAGCTATTGTAAACGGGATCGGGGGGAATAGGACGTTTTTTGACGTTTTTACGGCGAGACATCGGAATATTCCTGAATTTTCTAGGTTAACTTTAACTTTTGCTTGACAGTCGGATGATTACAGCCCATCTCAAACCCTCTCCTGCGAGTCTTCAGTCTCTTGGGTTAACTTTGACCGACTCGGTGGGAGTATTTTTTTGGTTAATCAATTTCCTGTTTATTTAGCAGCGGGTTTGGGGCGTTTGGTTCCGTACTTAGACCGCGCCTTTTGGCGGTTTTTCACCCCAGTGGCATCGAGGGTGCCGCGAATGATGTGGTATCTGACTCCGGGTAGATCTTTGACCCGACCGCCCCGAATCAGGACGACCGAGTGTTCTTGTAGGTTATGACCGATGCCCGGAATGTAGGCTGTCACCTCAAATCCAGAGGTCAAACGTACCCTAGCCACTTTCCGTAGGGCTGAGTTGGGTTTTTTCGGTGTGGTGGTATATACTCTTGTACAAACTCCCCGACGTTGGGGGCATTGTTTGAGGGCGGGAGATTTGGTTTTTCTTTTCGCTTTGGATCTTTCGTCGCGTATTAATTGCTGAATGGTGGGCATGATAGGGCTGTATCTAAGGTTACTCTGAACTCCTATTACCGAAGGTCAAATCGTTGACAAAAGGTCATTATAGCAAATTGTCGCTCTTGTTGTCAAGTCGCTTATTGTGCTTTTCTCCGGTTTAGATGTTAGAGATTGTCTTTTTCTTGGGCGGCTGCGGCACTCAATTCGGACGTTATTAGGCGATAAAATTACAGCTTCGTTGTTTTGGCTTGATGGTGCAATTTTAGCGATAATTATCACCTGATTAATCGGCCAATGTCTGAAAAGCTGTCTCTAGCTAACCTCATTTTCAGAACTGGTGTCTAGAGTATTAGCTCTTAACGATATATTTAGAGCTTTTGTACTGGATGCAGCCCAGATGTGCTGCCATAAAATATTGTTAACCTTTGAGGTTAACAATATTACAAGGGTAATCTACAATGGATATTGTATTTAAGGAAAAAAAATTTGAGAACGAATGCAATAGCCAAAGGTTACTGAAAAAACAGTATGGAGAGAAGATGGCTAAGAAAATCAGGCAAAGACTCGACGACTTAAAAGCAGTTATTGTCCTGGAGGAAATGCGAGCGCTACCGGGACGTTGCCACGAATTGTTACATAACCGTGCTGGACAACTATCTTTAGATTTAGTTCATCCCCTCAGACTAATTTTTGAGCCGGCTAATATACCGATTCCTCAAAAAGCAGACGGGGGAATTGATTAGAAGAAAGTAACCGCAGTCGTAATTATTGGCATAGATGACACCCATGACTAATACTATTGAGAACAGATATGCACCGGATTTTATTTCTCCACCGGGAGAAACCCTTACCGAAATCCTAGAAGAAAGAAATATGTCTCAATCGGAACTCGCCCAACGCATGGGCAGACCAAAAAAGACTATCAATGAGATCATAAAAGGTAAAGCGGAGATTACTATCGATACCGCCTTACAGATAGAGTTAGTGTTAGGAACTACCGCCGGTTTCTGGATAGAGCGCGAAAGACTTTATCGGGAATATTTAGCGAGAAAAAATGAGAATCAAAGATTAAAAGGTTATTTAGGCTGGTTAAAACAAATTCCTTATCGGCAGATGACTGAATTAGGCTGGCTCAAGTTTGATGAGGATAAAATAGAGCAATTACGAGAGAGCTTGAATTTTTTTGCCGTTGTCTCCCCTGAGCAATGGGAGGAGATTTGGGGGAGAAATTTATCGATTGATTTTAGAAAGTCTCAAGCATTTGATAGCGATCAAGGGGCAATAACGGCATGGTTGCGTCAAGGAGAAATAGAAGCATCGAAAATTAATTGTGCTGATTACAACGAGTTGAAATTCAGAGATGCCTTGCGACAAATTCGTTCGTTAACTATTAAGTCTATCGAGGTATTTCAACCGCAAATGATCGAGCTTTGTGCCGCAGCGGGGGTTGCCTTAGCCTTTGTCCCTGAACTTCCGAAAACAAGGGTACACGGTGCTACCCGTTGGTTAGGTTCTCACAGAGCTTTAATTCAATTGAGCGATCGATACAAAACAAATGATCATTTTTGGTTTTCTTTTTTTCATGAAGCTGGTCATATTTTATTACATGGGAAACGAACTTTATTTTTAGAGGGGCAAGATATTCAAGATACAATTAAAGAAAAAGAGGCGGATGTTTTTGCGGCTAATTTCTTAATTGATCCTGGAGATTGGCAGAGATTTATCGCCAATAATTCTCTGAATAGAAAAGCTATTAATCAATTTGCCGAACAACTAGGAATACACCCTGGTATTATTGTTGGTAGAATGCAACATGAGCAAATTACTTCTTATCAAAACTATAATGATCTTAAGGAGAAATATTGTCTAAATACGCAGAATTCCTTTTTGGTATTGACGAGCGACTCCCCAAAAGGAAAACTTCCTATCTCACTATTAAGATAACTGCTGTAAGCGGAGATTACTAAGGATAAATTTGGCAATAAGTGACAAAGTTGCGATAAAATCAAAAAAAGTCAGGGAGAGGATAGTTATGCTCGATCTTGCGAAATTAGCGGCAAAAATGCCAGGAATCAGTCAACATTTTCAACAGGAAGTGACAGCTAGTCGCGAGCGAGTGCAACGGGCTAAAATTCTTTTAGAACAAGCTCAACAGCAACAGGAAAAACTACTAGAACTCTATCATAACTGGCACGATCGCCTAATTTTCTCTGTCGCGCTACCGATCGAACCTCTCGACACCCGCGTTACTATCCTTCCCGCTCCCGAAAGTCATAGCGTTTTTGCCACGGATGGTTCTCAAATTGCCCCTTCTCACCACGAAATCGCCTACTGTTATCTAATTAATATCGGTAGGATTATGTTGCACTATGGTCAAAATTTGCACCCTCTCCTCGATAGCATTCCCGAAGTCTATTACAAATCAGAAGACCTCTACATTTCTAAACAGTGGGGTATTCGCGTGGATGAGTGGATGAGTTATCGTCGGACGGTATTAGAAAGCCAAATGTTAGCGGAAATGGCTACTCGTTGGGTAAAACCCCCTGGGGCCCATTATGAACCAAATTTAGCCCTCGTGGATGGTTCTTTGATCTATTGGTTTATCGATAGTCTCCCCCCGGAAGCAAAAGATTTAATTTTGCCACCGATTTTTCAGTCTTGGGACGATTTAAAATCAGCTAGAATCCCGCTTATGGGTTATATTAGTGCTTCTCGTAGCACGGAAGGCTTAAATTTCCTGCGTTTACAATCTTGTCCCCATGATACTCCCAATTGCTTGATCAATTGCGGTGATTTAGACCCAGAAAAAACCCCCTGTCGCGTCGTCGATCCTCTCCGGGATGCTTCTATCTGGGGTTATTTATTGGAACCGGGGCAAAGAAGTCCTTTTTGGCGCAGTTCTTTGAAAATACTCGATCTTTATGGGGATGAACATCGCATTTACTTCTGTTATCTCCATGTGGGGACGGAAATCGCTAGGGTAGAGGTTCCTGCTTGGGTGGTGGAGGATCGAGAATTACTCGATCGCTCTTTGAGTATTTTACTGGCCCAGGTGTTAAAAGGTTATGGTTATCCGATCGCCTTAGCGGAAGCGCACAATTTAGCGGTGATTAAAGGTGGCGATCGCTTGCGTTTTTTTGCCCTTTTGGAACAACAGATGATTAAAGTCGGTTTACAGGATGTGGGAACATCTTATAAGGAAGCGAGAAAACGCAGTAGTATCGCTTGATAGTAAATCTGTTGAGTATAGGCTACATATCAGGACAGGCAAAAGGCAATAGGTAAGAGGCAAAAGAGGGAATAAATAATCAGTCTTTAATAACCGGATTTAGTATCACTGATAACTGATCACTGATAACTGATCACTGATAACTGGTCACTGATAACTGATCACTGATAACTGATAAAGGTGGGAATTACCCACCTTAAACTTGATTTTTGCCGAATTTTTCTAGCGACTGCTCCGATCTTGGTCCAAGACACTGACGGGGAAATTATTATAACCAACGTGATGTTTGCTGGTTTTTTGAATTTCTTCTTTGATTTGATCTAGATCAACATAGCGATCGGCTACATTAATTAAACTATCACTGGTCATCGATCGCAAACTAACCACTTCCACTCGCGCACCACGGTAACTTACGGAATCGGCAGCATAGGCCAAATCCCCATCACCACTGACAATTACTGCGGTATCATAGGAACCCACTAGAGCCATTAAATCCACGGCAATTTCCACGTCAAGATTGGCTTTTTTGGAACCATCGGGCAATTGTACTAGATCTTTAGCGATGACTCGATAACCGTTGCGACGCATCCAGAGGAGGAATCCCTGCTGTTTTTCGTTAGTGCGATCAACTCCAGTATAAAAGAAGGCGCGCAAGAGACGAGAACCAGCAGTTAAACGACAAAGTAATTTGGTATAGTCAATTTCGATACCTAATTGCAGGGCCGCATAAAATAAATTAGAACCATCGATGAAAATCGCCACACGACCGCGATTTTCTAGCACTTGTTCGGGGGTGAAGACTGGGGCTGTGTCATAATCATCAAACATTTTATTTTCCCTCGTTTGTTAAAAGTTTAGTGTTGAGTGTTTGCCAGTTCTATCTGAAAGGACAACAGACCTTAAAAAATAGAGTTAGAGAATTACAGAGAATGATTGATCCTATAATAATGGGAAAATCCTCAGAGTGAGGAACTCGCATGAAACCAGCATCCCTGATTCAACTAACCGATAGTCTGAAAGCCCTTTAT
>NZ_JACJSW010000158.1:0-14664 GCF_014698375.1 Microcystis flos-aquae FACHB-1344
AATCATAGTTAAGAGCGTTGGAAAAGAGGGTCTGTAGGCGCACGGATTTTCCATTATGAATATAATATCATGTCAAGGGGCTTTTGTCAAGAGAAAATTTGACAACATCCAGATTTAGTAAAATGTAGTTAGACGGCAAAAATCTCTGCTTTGACTTGAAGCTAACAATCCGTCGTAACGCACCACCTATCATTGACTTGAGGCAAAGTATTCGGGGGATAACCTATCGCTGAAACCGTAGATTTCCTATCTGAATGCTGCGCCCCTACTTTTTCAGCATACCCTAATTAATCGGGCAATTTATACTGTTCCACAATCTTTTTAGCATATTCAGGAACATGAGCCGCTAATTTTTCAGGATAATTACGTTTAACATAAAGGTAATTACGGGTAAAGTGAGAATCGATGGAAAAGCGAGCATATTCTAAACCTTTAGGCCCGATTTTTTCAATTACTACTCCCATCATTTTTGCCGCCCACATAGGTAAAGTTACACCTTTATCGTAGGCGGGAATGCTATTTTGTACCGCCTGTTTTCTATCACCACTAGACATAACATCTTGGGTATCTAATTGGTCTTTAACTAACTCTAACATTTCCTTGCCCGTATCATTACGAACGACAATCCATTGCCAGCCAAAAGGTGCGCCCATATAGCCCACAACTAAATCGGCAAGGGAGTTAACATAATCAAAACAAGTCATACAGGAAGGGGCAAAAACATCCTTTAATTTATTAGTCTTTAAGCCAAAAAAGGGAACCATTTCCATCGAGCCGTCTTCGTGTTTAAAGTGTACCCGAAAATCCTGCATAAATTCGTAATGAACCACAGTTTCTGGGGAACGACTGGTAGTTTCTAGAAACTTTTGCAGTCCTGAGCGGGTGACATTATCGACGCAGGGAGTTCCTAAGACATATAATTTTTCTAAGCCTAATTTTTTTTCTACTGCTCTTAGGGCTTGAATTTGACAACCAACTCCGATAACTAATAACCGTTTCATGCCCGATTTTTCAATTTCTTCTAGGACTGATAAATTGGGAGAAAGAGTCGGTTTATTAACTTTAGCGGCGAGAATTTCTTCAGTGGTACGGGCGAGAATCGGTTGCGGTTGAAAGCGATCCTCGGCGGTATTCTGCACACAAACCACCCCTTCTACTAAACCACGATTGAGCATTTCACAGGCAATTGTACTGACAATTCCTGTCCATTGCGCCCCGGGAATAGCTTGTTTTTTCTTGGCAGCCATCATCTCTTGATGAACACCAAAATAGAGATCATTTTCCTGATTTAAGTCGCGACTTTTGCCGTGTGCTGCTGCTTCTAAATCGGCGATTTGTTGATTGAGAAAAGCACAAGCTTCTTTAACATAGTGAATGTAATAAGTGTCACAAAGTCCGCACTCGCTACACAATTCTTTGGCAGGACGACGACTATTGGGCTTGAGGGCTTTGGCTTTGAGGTGTGGCGCAAGCGAGTTCATAATCTTAAAAGGCAACTAGGTCAAGGGTTTTTTTCTATCGATCGTTTACCTTACCGCATTCCATCACTTTGTTAGCAATCTTTTTAAAGAAATGTAACGATTACCCGGAATAGGATCAGAGCAAAGCTTCTAAGGTGGCGACGACGGAAGCCGCTAAAGCTTCTAAATCATAACCACCTTCTAAGCCGAAAAGCAGCGGTTTATTGAGAGTTAAGAGGTATTTGGTTAAAATTCCATAATCCTGTGGGTGTAAACAAATTCCCGCCAGAGGATCCGCTTGATTGGCATCATATCCAGCACTAACAATCACTAAATCCGGTTGAAAATTTTTCAGAAAAGGTATGACTTGCCCCTCAAAATGTTCTTGATAATCTTTAATCGTACTTCCCGCCGATAAGGGAATATTCAAAACATTATTAAACTCACCTTTTTCTCTCGCTTCTCCCGTGCCGGGATAGAAGGGGAATTGATGGAGGGAACAATAGGCAATCTGGGGATGATTTTCGACTATATCCTGGGTGCCATTGCCGTGATGCACGTCCCAATCAAGAATCGCTACTTTTTGCACTCTTTTGTTTTCTAAAGCATAATAAGCCGCAATAGCAGCATTAGAAAACAGACAGAAACCCATGCCATAATTAGAAGTGGCATGATGTCCGGGAGGACGGGCTAAAATAAAGGCAGGATCGCCGGTGGATAAGACTCGATCGACTCCATCTAACCAGCCACTAACCGCTAGTAACGCCACATCGTAACTACGGGCAGAAACGGGAGTATCTGCATCCAATCTTCCCCCACCCTGTTGACAAATTCGCCGCAATATATCAACATAATCTTGATTATGAACTTGTTTAATCAAAGGGATTACTTCGTCGCGAATTTCGATCGGTGTGGGTAAATGCCATGTTAATTTTGACTGCCATTCTGTTTGTTTTAAAGCTCCGACAATTGCCGTTAAACGCGCCGCTTTTTCGGGATGGTAAATACCTGTATCGTGATCGAGAAATTCATCGGAATAGATAATCGAGATCATAATCAAATTACTGCTTAACTCGTTGATTTTTGAGCAACCCAATGGTTTTAATCTACCAGAAAAGCAGCGGCTTGAGGAGCTATAGTGAAAAAACTTTACTGATTGGGTCACTTTTACCTGATGATGCAATTATCTTTCCCCAAGGTGACAGGAGGCAAAAATGCTGACAAATTTTCGGAAATTTCAACTAGAAGTTAATGGCATTACTATCAATGGTATCAAAGGTGGGCGCGGTTTTCCGCTGCTTTTGCTCCATGGTTATCCCCAAACCCATCAAATGTGGCATAAAATCGTCCCCCGATTAGCGGCCAATTTTACGGTGATCGCCACGGATCTGCGGGGCTACGGGGATAGCGATAAACCCTTACCCCTAGAGGATTCTAGCAATTACTGCAAGCGGGTGATGGCCCTCGATCAGGTGTTGCTGATGGAAAAATTTGGTTATCAGGAGTTTTATCTAATCGGCCACGATCGAGGGGCGCGAGTTTCCCACCGTCTCGCCCTTGATTTTCCCGAAAAGGTCAAAAAAATCGTTTTACTCGATATAGCACCAACGATGGCGATGTACGAGGCGACTGATAAAACTTTTGCCACTGCCTACTATCATTGGTTTTTCTTGATTCAGCCTTCCCCTTTTCCCGAAACCCTGATCGCCGCTAATCCCGATTATTATCTGCAACATTGCTTGCAAAGTTGGGGTCGAGATTTTAGCGCTTTTACAGAGGAAGCTTTGGGGGAATATCGGCGTTGTTTTCGAGATTTAAGCACGATAACCGCCACCTGTGCCGATTATCGGGCCGCCGCTACCATCGATTTAGAGCATGATCGTCAGGATTTAGACCGGAAAATTTCCTCTCCCCTCTTGGTTCTTTGGGGAAAAAAAGGTTTCATTGCACGTCAATACGATGTGATCGCTCTTTGGCAGCAGCGAGCTAATCAAGTCACCGGACAGGCGATCGCCAGCGGTCATTTTTTACCAGAAGAAGCACCAAAAGAGACGGGACAGGCGATCGAAGATTTTCTTCGCTAAGTAAAGAGATTGACGGCAGAATTCTCTGAGTTAGGAGTCAGATTTTTCAATCAATTACTGGTCAAATATTATTATGCAAATGCTAAAATATTCCCTGATTGTCCCCATCTATAACGAGGAAGAAACTATTGACGAACTGTATCGCCGGGTGAGTGCCATCATGAATAATTTAGATGGGGCGGTAGAATTAATCCTAGTAAATGATGGTAGTAAAGATAGTTCCTTAAAACTGCTGCGAGAACTGCACAAAGCTGATTCACGAGTATGTTATATCAGTTTCGCCCGCAATTTTGGTCATCAAGCGGCGGTAACTGCTGGACTTAATTTTTGCCGAGGACAAGTAATTATTGTTTTGGATGCCGACCTGCAAGATCCGCCCGAATTAATTCCCCAAATGATTGAAAAATGGCAAGAGGGGTATCAAGTAGTTTATGCCCAAAGAACCAAAAGAAAACAAGAAAGTTGGTTTAAAAAACTGACGGCCTATCTCTTTTATCGTTTGCTTAAAAGACTAGCCGATGTGGATATTCCCGCCGATACAGGAGACTTTTGTTTAATGGATCGTCAGGTGGTAGATCTATTAAATTCTCTCCCAGAAAGAAATCGTTATATTCGTGGGTTGCGCGCTTGGATTGGCTTTCCACAAACTGCGGTTAAATTTGAGCGGGATGCGCGCTTTGCTGGGGAAGTAAAATATACCTTTAGCAAATCATTATCTTTAGCTATTAATAGCCTAGTATCTTTTTCCCGTGTCCCCTTACGTTTTGCCACCTATCTAGGATTATTTTCTGCCCTGATATCTTTGATTATGGCTCTGTTAGTATTATATTGGCGTTTACAGCAACCCGACTCACCGATCACGGGTTTTGCCACGATTATGATCGCTATATTTTTTCTGGGTTCTGTGCAGCTAATTAGCATCGGAATACTAGGAGAATATATCGGCAGAATTTACGAGGAAGTTAAAGGCAGACCCACCTACACAATTGCTGAGTTAGCTGGCTTACAAAATTCTTGATTATTGTCAGTAGGAATCGCTAATTTTTTGCTGTTTTGCCCATCTAGATAAAACTTGATCCTCCCTAGCGATCGCTACTCATGCGGCCTTGGCGGAGAGTTTTTGGGTCTTGGAGAATCTCTGGACAATAACGATCGAGCATTCTTGGCCAGCGACGGACAGGCTCACAATCCCCGGTGACAGAGACAAGACGACCAAAAACGGAATTTTTTAGCCCAGTTTCACAGAGACGAAATTTCGCCTCTGTTAGCCAGACTGATAGCTGATTGGAATCGCTAATAATTTTCTCGAGGATTTGTGGTCGGAGAATTTTCTTGGTAGGAAAAGCTGCTACCAAACTCGAATTCTTGTCCGTAGGCTTCCTCTCCGTGTTCAGGAACATCTAACCCTTCTGCTTCCGTATTCGGTTTAACCCGCAGCTCCATAAATAGACTGAGAACTTTCAGGATAACAAAAGTACCCACGGCAGCAAAGATATAAGTAGCGGCAACGCCAACAAATTGCGTCCACAGTAACCCCGGATTCCCAAAAAATAAACCATCATTTCCGACTGGATTAACTGCTTTTGTGGCAAAAAGCCCCGTAAGCAGCGCCCCTATTGTCCCGCCGACACCATGGACAGGATAGGTATCCAAAGAATCATCAAAGCGCAATTTTGCCCGCAGACTAACCGCAAAAAAACAGGTAAGGGCAGTGATCGAACCAATGAGAATCGCCCCGATCGGCAGCACATAACCGGCAGCGGGAGTAATACCCACTAATCCCCCTAAAAATCCACTAGCAATACCGATCGCCGTCGGTTTACCCCGTAAAATCCATTCTATAAGCATCCATGTCAAACCACCGGCCGAAGCGGCGATCGTGGTATTAACAAAAGCTGTCGTGGCTAGGGAACTAGAGGAAAGCGCGCTACCACCATTAAAACCAAACCAACCGAACCAGAGTAAACCGATACCTAGGAGAACAAACGGCACATTATGGGGTGCATAGGTTTGGACACCAAAACTACGCCGCGGACCGATCATCCAGGCGGCCACCAGTGCGGAAATCCCGGAACTAATGTGAACAACGGTTCCACCAGCGAAATCCAGCGCCCCAGTGGCTGCCAACCAACCCTTACCCCAAACCCAGTGAGCTAGGGGAGAATAGATCAAGGTGGACCAAAGCAGTAAAAACCAAAAATAGGCTTTAAAGTTGACCCGTTCCACGATCGCACCCGAAATTAAAGCCGGGGTGATGATCGCAAACATCATCTGATAGACCATAAACACTTGATGGGGAACGGTGGGTGCATAACCGATATCGTCAGGTGCGGCGGCGGTGACACCGTTGAGAAAAATCCAATCTAGTCCCCCGATAAAAGCTTCAATTCCCTCGCCAAAACCACTTTTACCCGGGGTGACATCGAAAGCGAGACTATAACCCCAAAGCACCCAAGTTACACCGATGACGCCCATGGCCACCAAACTCATCATCATGGTGTTGAGGACGTTACGGGAACGCACTAAACCCCCATAAAAAAAAGCCAGTCCGGGGGTCATTAATAAAACTAAAGCCGACGAGATCAGCATCCAAGCTGTATCTCCAGCACTAATCGGATTGGGGGGAGCGGCGGCGACGGTTTCCGCAAAAACCGGGGCAACTCCGAAATTGAATCCCAGTCCCAGCAAAAGCATGGTTATTCCTACGATCTTTTTCATTGTCGGTTGGTGGTTAGTAGCAAGATTAATTTTTTCTGTCCGTAAAGAGACAAAAACCGAAAGAGAAAAGGTTTAGAAGGCAATTATAGCCACCGATCGCATCGGGGCGAGGCCTTCTTCCTTTTCTCTTTAACTTTGTCGGGGATAAGTTAATCTATCTTTACAAGGTTTACCGATACTTTTTTGTTAACATACATTAACAATGCACTTTAAGAGAATCTCTTAAAGAGGGGGTATCTCCCAAAGTCTAAAACCTTTGGTTTTAGACGCATGAACTGACGTGCTGTCTTGGTTATCGACTAAAACCACGCTTGGATGTTACGTCATTGCTTAGTTATCGTATTGGCAACTTATCAGTATAGAGGTTGCTTGCTAACTGGGGTTTTCACCTGGACTCCTCTATGGTAAACGTGTACGCGCCAGTTCGTCAATCCCTGCTAAATATTAGCCAATATTAGCTATGGGTAGCATTTCTGCCGGATGTTTATTACCCTAACGAGTGCTAGGCGTTTCCATGTCAACACTGGAAGCATAATAGCCGCCGGCAACGATATCGGACTCCTTGACGAAACCGCTATAGGCTTCCATTCCGTGTTCACCCACATCCAGACCTTCCAATTCTTCTTCGGGAGTAACACGAATACCGAGGGTAGCCTTGAGGATTGTCCAAACAATACCACTAACAATCACGGTAAATGCCCCTACTGCCACAATTCCGATAATTTGGTTAATAAACAGTTGGAATTGACCGGTGATTAAACCCGCATCTTTGTTGAAGATACCGACGGCTAAAGTTCCCAACACACCACAGACGAGGTGAACGGAAGTGGCACCCACCGGGTCATCAATTTTCAGGTTATCGAAGAAAGACACCGAGTAAACCACGACTACGCCGGCGATTAAACCGATGATTGCCGCCGACCAATAGGATACACCATCACAACCGGCAGTAATGGCCACTAAACCAGCCAGAATACCGTTAATAATCATCGAAAGGTCGGGTTTACCATCTTTGAACCAAGCGGTAAGGGTAGCGGCAATGCCACCCGCGGCCCCGGCGAGGTTAGTGGTGACAGCGATATAGGGGACAGTTTCATTAACCGCTAAAGTAGAACCGGGGTTAAAACCGAACCAGCCAATCCAGAGAATTAAACAACCCAAGGTCGCAATACTCATGTTATGGCCGGGTAAGGCACTGGTGCGACCGTTGATGTATTTGCCCATTCTCGGGCCGAGAATTGCCGCCCCGGTTAAAGCAGACCAACCACCCACCGAGTGAACCACCGTCGAACCGGCGAAGTCTTTAAAACCAAGGTCAGCTAACCAACCGCCACCCCAAACCCAGTGACCAGTGATCGGGTACATGATACCGACGATAATTAAGCTAAAAACGAGGAAATCGACGAATTTAATCCGTTCTGCCACGGCCCCAGATACAATGGTTGCCGCCGTTCCCGCGAAAGCGACTTGGAACAGGAAGAACACCGAAGTGGGCAAATATTTCGGCATGGCGTAGGTGGCAGGATCGCTACTGCTGAGGAACCAACCTCCTGTACCGAAAAATTCGTTACTGACAGACCCGAACATCAGGGAGAAACCGATCGCCCAAAATGATATGGTGGAGAGGGCGAAAACGATCAGGTTTTTGGCGAGAACGTTAACGGCATTTTTCTGGCGACAGAATCCCGTTTCTAGCATCGCAAAACCCGCGTTCATAAAGATCACGAGGATGGCGGCAATTAAAACCCAGATTGTATTGAGGGCGTTTTGGACATCTTCGGGGGTTAAGGGTTTCGCATCTTGGGCCTGTACGGCCGTGTTCCAAACCACAAAAATAATCGCGGACAAAGGAACACAGGCTAACCAGACAGGGTTAATTTTCGGTAACAAACCGACAAGTTCCCCGGATTTTCGAGCAATTCGTTTCATCGTTAATTCGTTTACTTTGTTGAGTTAGTAGGTCGATTCATTACTATTGAAAATAATTACCGAGCAATTATGTCCGTTCAACCGCTAAATCCTAGGAACAGGGGTCAATCATTTCAGAAGACCAAACACCTAGGGATTTATCTTGATGTGTGAGTAGTCAATGTTTTTCGATCTTTGTTTTTTTGATCTGAGATTTCTGTATTCGTTGATACATTTCATTTTAAAATAATAAGTAGTTGGACAAAAGTAAAGTTAACTGTGGGGTAAGGAGTCAGTATTCTCCGAGTCAGTATTCTCCGAGTCAGTATTCAGGAGATTATTTTTATTTATTCTCCCCACACCCTAGTGTCGTTTCATTCTCTCAAATGTCATTCTCTCAAATCCTTATCTGGCAACGTTTTTAGTCGATTTATCGGAATAAATATCTGAAAATTTTTCAAAACGTCGTGCTTTGCTTACCTCATAAGCGATTAAAGGTAGCAAAAAAAAGAATTAGATTCGGAGAATGAATCAGCCCTACCCCACACCCCATCACCCCATCACCCCATCACCCCTGTCTCCCAATTCATAATTTATAATTTATAATTCCCACTGATTACTGATCACTGATCACTGAAAAGTCTCCCCTCATTTGGAGAAATAAACCATGACCCAGGCAACAGAATTCGATCGCACAATGATGCAAAGATGTCTAACCCTTGCTAGGCAAGCCTTGGGGCGGACTTCTCCTAATCCCTTGGTCGGTTCTGTGATCGTTCAAGAGGGTATAATTATCGGTGAAGGTTTTCACCCAGGGGCCGGACAACCCCATGCAGAAGTTTTCGCCCTGAGACAGGCAGCAGAAAAAGCTCGTGGTGCCACTTTATACGTCAATCTTGAACCCTGTAACCACTATGGACGTACTCCACCCTGTAGCGAGGCAATTATGCGAGCGGGCATTAAAAAAGTGGTGGTGGGGATGATCGATCCTAATCCCTTGGTGGCGGGGAAAGGCATTCAAAGATTAGAATCGGCAGGTATCGAGACGCTGGTGGGAGTGGAGGAGTCCGAATGTCGTCAACTCAATCAGGGTTTTATCCATCGCATCACCGCTAAAAAACCCTTCGGTATTCTCAAATATGCCATGACTCTCGATGGCAAAATTGCCGCTACTAGCGGTCATAGCACTTGGATTACTAGCCCCGCTTCTCGCCAAATAGTCCATCAATTGCGATCGGCCTGTGATGCGATTATCGTCGGCGGTAGCACTGTCCGTCAAGATAATCCCCACCTAACCACTCACGGCCTCTCCGATCATAATCCCCTGCGCGTGGTCATGACTCGATCGCTCGATTTACCCTCCTCCGCCCATCTTTGGGATACCAGTCAATTTCCCACGCTTGTTTATACACAAATTGATTCTAATGTCAAGCTTAAGCAACAATTATTAACAAAAGGCGTGGAAGTGATCGAACTAACCGCGGTGACACCCACTTTAGTGATGGAAAATCTTGATCAAAGGGGATTTTGTCAGGTTCTGTGGGAGTGCGGCGGCGGTTTAAGTGCAGCAGCGATCGCTGAGGGCATGGTACAAAAAATTATCGCTTTTATCGCGCCCAAAATCATCGGGGGAATCCAGGCACCTACTGCCGTAGGTGATTTAGGTTTCCAGTTAATGAGCCAAGCTTTACAGTTAGAAAATGTCACGGTTAATTATCTCAATCCCGATATTTTGATTGAGGGATATCTGCAAAGTAAACAGTAGAGCTACTGCAATTCTGGCTCAATCGGCAAATCTCAACCAACCGCTTGTAAAAGTCAAAAAGTCATCAATAACCGCGATAATCTGGCACTTACCCCTAATTTTTGCGATCGAGTTCTAGAAATAGCCCCGCTGCCGTTAAATGCCTTTATCGGTACGGTTATCCCCCTAGAAGAAGTTGGGCAATCGCTCTGTGATCAATGCTGCCATTATCGAGCAGAATAAAAAAGTTAGAATAGTCAAACCCTTACTGATTGAACGTATGACGGTACTCGAAAAAGGTAATATCACGATTCATACCGAGAATATCTTCCCTATTATCAAAAAATCCCTCTACACTGACCATGAAATTTTTCTGCGGGAATTGATATCTAATAGTGTTGATGCCATCTCGAAGTTAAAAATGGCTTCTTTAGCAGGAGAAGCGAGAGGAGAAGTCCCTGAACCAGAAATTAATCTCGCCATCGATAAAGAAAATCGTACCCTATCAATTACCGATAATGGCATCGGGATGACGGGGGAAGAAATCAAGAAATATATTAACCAAGTTGCCTTTTCCAGTGCGGAAGAATTTATCAATAAATACCAAAAATCAGCCAACGATTTAATCGGTCATTTTGGCCTAGGTTTCTATTCGGCTTTTATGGTGGCTAAAAAGGTAGAGATTGATACTCTTTCCTATCAAGAAGGTGCTACCCCTGTCCATTGGTGCTGTGATGGTTCTCCAGAGTTTGAATTAACCGATTCTTCCCGCAGCCAAATCGGCACGACTATTACCCTAACTTTGATGGATGAGGAAGGGGAATATTTAGAACCTGCCCGCATTCGCCAGTTAGTCAAAACCTACTCAGATTTTATGCCCGTTCCCATTAAAATTGATGGGGAAGTGATTAATCAACAACGGGCTTTATGGAAAGAATCTCCTCAAAATCTGACTAAAGAAGACTACCTAGAATTCTATCGTTATCTCTATCCTTTCCAAGAAGAACCTTTACTCTGGGTACATCTGAATACCGATTATCCTTTCTTGCTCAATGGCATTCTCTACTTTCCCAAACTCAGACCGGATGTGGATGTCTCAAAAGGACAATTAAAGTTATTCTGTAATCAGGTTTTTGTCAGCGATCATTGCGAGGAAATTATTCCCGATTTCCTGATACCCTTGCGAGGAGTTATCGATAGTCCAGATATTCCTTTAAATGTGTCTCGAAGTGCTTTAACCAAAGATCGCACCGTTCGCCGTATTGCCGATTTTATTGCCAAAAAAATTGCTGATCGCCTCAAATCTCTCTATAACGAAGACGCGAAAGAATATATTCGTTGTTGGGGAGATGTGGGAACTTTTATTAAATTTGGTTCCTTGAAAGAGGATAAATTTAAACAGCAGGTAGAAGATATTTTAATCTATCGGACTACCTACAAACCCCCAGAAACCCCGGTACAAGTGGCAGTGCAAACCGCCGAAGGTGACGCATGGCAAGAAGCAACGGCGAAAACTCCCCTAGAAGCGATCGAACAGGAAGGTTATACTACTCTCAAAGCCTACCTAGAACGCCATAAAGAACGCCACGAAAATCGAGTTTTTTACTGTACCGATCCTCGTAGCCAATCCACCTACGTTGAACTCTACAAAAATCAAGGTTTAGAAATCCTTTTCTTTGATTCTTTCATCGATACTAATTACTTTATTCCTTTCCTAGAAAGAGAATACTCCGATGTGAAATTCACCCGGGTTGATTCTGAATTAGACTCGACGCTGCTCGAACAGGATCAAGCTAGTGAAATTATCGATCCCGCCAGTAATAAAACCCGGGCTGAATTGATCAAAGAAATCTTCGCCAAAGCTCTCGATAATTCCCGCATCAATATCAAAACTGAAGCCTTGAAATCCGATGATCCCCAAGCTACTCCCCCGGCAATTGTCTTACTTCCAGAAGCGATGCGACGCTTACAGGAAATGACGGCAATGATGCAACAAAAAGCCATGGCTTTCCCCGAAGAACATATTCTGATGATTAATACTAATCATCCCCTAATTCAACAGATTATCCAGATTAGTCAGGGAAGTATTGTTACCGGTAGCGGCGAATCTCCATCGGCGCAATTAGCGAAAATGCTCTGTCAGCACGTTTATGATTTAGCTTTAATCGCTCAAAAAGGATTTGATGCCGAGGGAATGCAAGCTTTTGTGGAACGTTCCAATCGCGTTCTGACTAAGCTAACCGAAAAGATTTAATCTATTGCCAAACTTTAGCTGTTTCGATATGCTGAGAGTGTGTTAATTCACACTCTATTTTTTTAACCTGATCAATATGATCTAGCGATAAGCTATCTTGCCGCCGTCAGCCTTGAATAAGTTATCAGTTATCAGATGTAAGTTTTCAGTTCACTTATACTGTTTACTGTTTACTGTTTACTGTTTACTGATAACTGATAACTGATAAGTAGGGAGGCACAATTATTTGTAGGATGGGTTAGCGGTAGCGTAACATGAGCGGGCGTTGGGTTTCATGCTTCAACCCAACCTACGTTCTGTTTACTGATAACTGATAACTGATAACTGATAACTGATAACTGAAAAATGCGCTTACCCACCCTCAAATATGAGCGAGGAACCTTAATTCTCCATCCACCACCAAAAGGGAAAAAATGGCTAGATTTTGCCACTTGGGATGATCGTATCGAAAGATTTCGCATTTTGGCCATTCATTATCGTCCTCTCGTGGAAACCCTACAGGAGGAGGGCATTAACTTCCAAGATGAAGCAAAAGCTTTCAACAATTTAGAATTAATTGCCAGTTTTGAACGGGAACCCTACCCCCACCAAACGGAAGCGTTAATCGCTTGGAAAAAATCCCAGAGAAGGGGTGTTATCGTCCTTCCCACCGCTGCCGGTAAAACCTATCTTGCCCAATTAGCTCTACAATCGACTCCCCGCAGTACCTTAATTATCGTGCCGACTATTGATTTAATGCACCAATGGTATGCCCAGATGTTGGCGGCTTTTCCCGATGCCGAGGTGGGATTATTAGGGGGAGGTTCTAAGGATAATAGTGCTATTTTAATCGCCACCTATCAAAGTGCGGCAATTTATTCAGAAACTCTTGGCAATCGTTACGCTTTTTTGATTTTTGATGAATGTCATCATTTACCATCGGATTTCTTTCGGAAAATAGCGGAAGATTCGATCGCACCCTATCGTTTAGGCTTAACAGCAACACCGGATCGCGGCGATGGTAGTCATCAAGATTTAGATTATCTTATTGGTGCAATTGTTTATCAAAAAAGTCCCCAAGACTTGTCAGGAAAAGCCCTAGCCGATCATGAAATAATTCAAATTAAAGTGAAACTATCTGCCAAAGAACAGGAAAAATATCAAGAAGCAATTAAAATTCGCAATGATTTTTTAAGAAAAAATAATCTCAGTTTGTCTGGTTTAGATGGTTGGCAAAATTTTGTCATGATTAGTGCCAGAAGTAGCGAAGGGCGCCGGGCCATGTTAGCGCACCGGGAGTCGAAGGAAATATCCTCCGGAACCCAGGGAAAATTGCGGGTTTTAGCCGAGTTAATCTGTGAACACCATCCGGAACCAATTTTGATTTTTACCAACGATAATGCCACAGTTTACCGCATTTCCGAGAGCTTTTTAATACCTGCCATAACCCATCAAACTCCCGTGAAAGAACGCCATGAAATCCTGACCCGTTTTCGTCAGGGAGAATACAAAATTCTGGTGACTTCCCATGTTCTCAATGAAGGGGTTGATGTGCCGGAAGCGCGCATCGCGATTATTTTATCGGGAACCGGTTCCACTAGGGAATATATTCAGCGTTTAGGACGGGTGTTAAGAAAAGGACAACAAGAGGATAAACGGGCGATTTTGTATGAAGTGATAGCCGAAAATACCACGGAGGAAAAAACCTCCCAACGACGACGGGGAGAGCAGAAAAATAAAACTAGCTATAAAACCGGTAATCGACAATTGGAATTATTGCCTTCTGCTCCGAAAAAATCTTTTTCTTTCCCGAAAGCTGCCGAATCTTCTACTCCTTGGGTCAGTTCTCCAGAGTCAGAGGAAGAATAAAAAATTTCTCTGGGGGATTTTCATCTATAATAAAGGTAAGTAGGTAGGTGTTAAAAGTTGTCAGATACCCCCCTTATCAAGGGGGGAAGGGGGGATCCCCCCGCCTATCGGCACCCCCCTTATCAAGGGGGGCAGGGGGGATCAGAGGCAAAATCTATCTTCAATTTAATTATAACTACTTACTTAAAAAATCTAGATTGATACCCCTATGACCGAACTTGCCCAACAAAAATGTCAACCTTATCAATCGGGTTCTTCTCCTATCACTGCCGAGGAAATTACCGCTTTACAGGCTAAAATTCCCGATTGGAATCTCTTAGAATACGAGGGTATTCCCCGTCTGCAAAAACTCTATAAATTTGCCAATTTTCAAGAGGCAATCGCCTTTACTAATGCCGTGGGAGAAGCAGCGGAAAAAGAAGGCCATCACCCCGCTTTATTGACAGAATGGGGTAAAGTTACCGTTTCTTGGTGGACCCATGACGTGGGCGGATTACATCAAAATGATTTCATCATGGCTGCCCGTACCGATGATATTTATCGAAAATTTGGGTCTAAAACCCCGTCCTTTAGCGTAGCGGAGGACGGCTTGACATTTCTAGCTAAATAGTTTACCATGGTAAATATAGTCTGGTAAACAAGATGTTA
>NZ_JACJSW010000159.1:0-4339 GCF_014698375.1 Microcystis flos-aquae FACHB-1344
GCGTAAGGACTTCCGGAGTTTGTGTCCAGTAGTCCATTAGTATTATATTGCTTTAACTCAGGCTGTGTAAGACTTTTAGCCATAGCTAGTATATTTATACGGGGGAAGTCCAGATATACTTTAATTGGCATGGTCTTCCTCCTTGGAATTTTTTTGCTGTACAATCGAGAAATCTGGATCGCCATAAATACAATACAGTAGCCAGAATAAGTTTCTTTCGTTGGCTGCAACTTCTTTGGCTTTGGCTACAGCCTGTCCGATAGTAATTTTCTCATCTGGGTTGAATAATTCACGGTAAACAATTTCGGCAAAGTTGACGGCATATTTCACTGGTACGGCTCCTAAAGTTCCAATGAAAGCATCTGCACCACGCTGATAAAATTTCCAGCCAAAACTGCTAAATTTTCCAAAGGTTAACACGGGAACGGTTGAAGCACAGGCGTTAGCAAACACAAGACTACCCGGCTCAAGGGGTAGCCTTTGGATGGTTTCAGGGAGCAAGTTTTCAATTCGGGTTTTGTTTTTATCGCCAGCAATTTGGAGTAGGTGCGGTTCTAAATGTCCGTGACAGGTAAAATGAAGCGCATCTGTGCCTGGAATAGCTTTTACAAGGGACGAAATTGGCTGTTTAGCTAACAAGTGTACCGCTTCCGGGGGGAGAAGATTAGAGAATAGATGGGTAGCTCGCTCTGCTTCCGAGGAAGGTACATCTCCACCGACAATATTGACAATCCGCTTGATTTGTCTTTTTCCCTTACTTTCAGGTCTATTTCTTTTTGGTAAATCTTGACTATCGCTGAGGCGAGGAGAGCGAGCAATAATAAACTTCTTTCCCCAAAAATCTTCGCCGTCGTACATTAATTCCCAAGGAATCCACTGTTCATTAGTGGAGATAATGACAGGAGAACCAATCTTCCAATCTCGCACTTTTTTTGCTACTTCAGAGGGAATTAACATCTCGAACAAGTTAGCGCCAACACTCTGAAGATTGAAACAGATACTCTCCCAACGCTCATCAGAGGGGTTTCCTTGTTGCACTACTTCTGTCAGGAAAGCATTCAAACTTCGCAAATCATCTTCAATTTGTTGCTGAATATTAGGAATTGTTTTCTCCCACTCGCCTAAGCGATTCGCTGGGAAAATGGTATAGAGTAATTTACTTTCTCTCTCAATCCAAGTAACATTAAGTGTGTGTTTATCGGGATTAACCGTCATACTTTCTAAGTTTTTGAGACCATCAATTGGGTCTTCCATTGATAAAACTTTTGGCGATATTTCATGATATGATGAGAAAGTTACGTTAGTTTGAACGATTACATACCCAACTCTTGTTGCTCCTCTGAAAAACTCAATCTCAATAACTTGCTCACCTCTTTCAAGAGGAACAAGGGTAAAAATCACTTCGTTGGAATCGCCTTTAACTGGAACAGTCAACTGCTGCTGATAAGGTCTTATGGCAAATGCTGGAGCAGTAACCTTGACATTTAGTTTAACTTGCTTAGTATTAAGTCCTACTGTAAGCCAAATTTTTTCTGGAACACGAGTAAATTTTGGAATCTCTTGAGTTAGCTGAATCTTTAAATCAACTTTTTGTTCAAGAACACATCCTGATGGGAATTCGATTCGAGTGTGGCGTTGAATTGTTACGCTATTAGACGACGGAAGGGGTTTAGGCTGCTCAGAGAAAGGCGGCCGAATAAACTCCCCACGCTCGTTAATACTCCCGTTATTCGAGTTAAAATAACCCGGGTTGCCGATATATTTTCTGTTTAAATCCGCTTCTCCACCTGCCAATTTGTCGGGTGGAACCTTAACCGTCGGTTCCACCTTTACATATGAGTTTATGTCTTGAACAAATTCAGTTTTTCTTAGCCTTAGTCCCTCACCGATTACTGATAAGCTTGTTTCTGGATGAGTCAGCAGTTGAAATTGAATACAGAAATCAGCCAACTGGAAATATCGAGCCTCAATAGCTTTATAAGCTGTCTCAAGGAGGTCCAAATCGACTTGGCTCAGAATAGTTGCAAAATCAGCTACAAGGCTTTGAGTTTCAGCAGCAAATTTCTTTAAGAGAGTATCAGCTTCACTAAACTTATTTTGTCCCAACAATGCAGCAAGTTGTACGAGTTGCCTATTGCGAGTGTTAGGAAAGTATGCAGCCAAAGCATAAGCCTCGGCGAATTCCCCTTCTCCCAGAAGAGCGACAATCGGTTGCAGCCAAGTTTCACGAGGTGTTTCACTGCGAGTTTCCATTTCCTATACCCTTCCTGACAACGTGGA
This sequence comes from Microcystis flos-aquae FACHB-1344, assembly GCF_014698375.1. NCBI lineage: Bacteria > Bacillati > Cyanobacteriota > Cyanophyceae > Chroococcales > Microcystaceae > Microcystis > Microcystis flos-aquae. The sequence continues at coordinate 2,281 of NZ_JACJSW010000159.1, forward strand.
AAATCTCGTCCTCACTGGTACTGGTAATCTTAATGGCACGGGTAATGCCTTGTCAATTTGGTGGGGCCATTAATGCCCCGGTCGCTTTTACCCGGGCAACAGATAGCACCACGACCAATATTAACACCATTGTTACTAACGTCTTTACCGATGCTAATGGCGCAACAGCCGGAAATCAAGCTCTCGGGATGAACAGTGCTGCTTTAGTGCGGGTTGCTAATACTACTACCACTTACCTAATTATCAACGACGGTACAGCAGGCTTCCAAAGTGCTAATGATTTGGTGATTAATCTGACTGGGTTAACGGGTAGTTTACCGGCGCTCGGCACTATTCCAGTCAATAGTTTCTTTGTCTAAATTGATGGGGGGGATTAATTCTCCCCTTTTAATGCTCCCGTTCAAGTAATTTTGATACAAAAAAAGTTAAGAGGCTCTTCTCGACTTTGTGTTATAATTTTTGCTTATGAAACCGTGAAATACCTATCAAGCAAGACTTTTAGGGCTATTTTAACGTTCGGCGATGCTCAGTCGGGCCGCGGAAGAAACTAGAAAATATCAGTATAGACATCGTTTCCACACATAAACCAGAAGAGCCGTTCAAAAAACTTTATAAATGATATTGATTGGTTTGTTTATAATAAGCCCCATTAATACCAACTGAAACCATAATCAACCATAGACAATAATCAATTATCAGAATCGATGCTAATCTATGCAAAAAAACTCTATGGACAGCTTGCCGCCCAAGACTAACCAGTTTTCAGATACCCAAGCGCCGGCAGCGAGTCCATCTCAGCGCCAAGCAGTGCCGGTCAATTATGAGTACAGCCTCAATCTGCCGGAATTACTCAACCAGTTTGACTTGTCGGTGTTGATTTCCACCTACCAAGCGGGACGAGTGGCCAGCATTGGCACTTATCAAGGACAAATGCGGGTGAGTTTCGCCCATTTTGACCAAGCGATGGGTTTAACCCGAACCGCTACCGGAATTGCTGTGGGCGCTCGTCAGGCAATTTGGAATTTACCCGCTAATCGAGAGATTGCCCCCCAGATTAAACCAGAAGGGGAACAGGATATCGCCTTTTTAGCTCGTTCCTCTCACCTCACCGGTCCGATTATGGGTCATGATTTGGCCTTTGGCAGTAATCGCCTTTGGGTGGTCAATACCTTATTTAACTGTCTGGCAACCATCGAAGGAAATTGGAGTTTTCTCCCCCAGTGGAAACCGCCCTTTATCACCGAGTTAGTCCCCGGGGACCGCTGCCACCTCAATGGCTTGGCTATGGCTGAAAATAGCGGCACTCCCGCCTATGTAACGGCATTGGGGGAAACCAACGAGGAAAGCCTCTGGCGAGAGAATAAGGCCCAGGGCGGATGCTTAATTGATGTGGCTAGGGGAGAGGTGATTCTGCGGGGTTTAGCTATGCCCCATTCTCCCCGCCTTTACCAGGGTAATCTCTATTTTCTCAATTCCGGTTATGGAACCTTGAACCGTTGGCATCCCCAAACTGGCAGCACGGAAATCGTGGCGGAATTGCCCGGTTTTACCCGGGGTTTGGACTGTTGGGAAGGTCACGCCTTTGTCGGGTTGTCCCAAGTGCGGGAAACGGCGATTTTTGGCGGTTTACCCCTGGATGAGCGGCGTAATCAATTGCGGTGCGGGTTGGCTATTGTCAACCTAGCTACCGGTCAACTGGTGGCAACTTTTTGGTTCAATAGCGGCGTGGAGGAGGTTTTTGCCGTCTCTGTCCTGCCGGGCTACCGCAACCCGGCGCTAATTGGACCGGATACCGACCTCGACGGCACTCAATCGGTGTGGATGGTGCCTTCTTTAATTGTTTAATTTTCACCCTATTATTCAGGAAAAAATCATGTCAACTCCTTTTTTAGTTAAAGATATCTTCCCCGGGTCCTTTAACTCCTACCCCAAATATCTGACGGCATTATATAGTTTTACCAATAAATGTTAGAACAAAGATGTAGATGTAGGTTGCTCTAATGGGAAGTTTTGTGACGACAAGTAGCATTTCTGATATTTATGGGGAATAATAGATTTA
>NZ_JACJSW010000016.1:0-16043 GCF_014698375.1 Microcystis flos-aquae FACHB-1344
GTCAGCCTCAAATTCCCAACAGTCAAATTACTGGACTATGAGGAAAGCTGGTCAGAACTAGAAGCAAGTAGCAATCCCTTTGCTATAATAGTCATGGCACACCTGAAAACAAAAGCGACTACCGGGAAGCTGCCAGAACGGGAACAGTGGAAGTGGAGGTTAATCAGGGGATTATACGAAAAGGAGTTCGAGAGGGAACAGATAATTAAACTGTTTGAAATCATCGACAATATGATGACTTTATCCCCTGAATTACAGTCAAGTTTAGAGAGTAAAATCAAACAATTTGAGGAGGAAAGAACCATGCCTTTAATGAGTAATATGGAGTTACGAGGAATAGAACAGGGTAAGGAAATTGGAGCGTTAGAAAAAAGCCGTGATGACATAAAAACAGTTTTAACTGTGCGTTTTGGACAGATTTCTTCAGAAATTGAAGAGATAATCGGCAAAATCACTAACCCTACTATCTTAGAAGAGCTACTAAAATTAGCGGCTACTGCTAATTCTCTCGCAGAATTTAAGCAGTCTTTAGCAAAAATCCAATAAGAAAATCTTGGCGTAGGGTAGGCATTGTCCACCCATTCACCTTAAAACTCTTAGCCAGAAGCGGAGAACAATTAAAACTATCACCCTAATTGATGAACCCAACAACCGCCAATTATGATGAACCCTGGAAAGAAGCATTAAGCGAATATTTTGAAGCATTTTTAAGCTTCTTTTTTGCCGAAGTCCCACTAGAAAACGGGTTTCTCGGAGAAACCCGTTTTCTGGACTTTAAGACAAAAAAACGTTTCGCTGACAAACTCTATTCAGTTATCAGTTATCAGTGACTAATTGGAAGCAAGTAGCAATCCCTTTGCTATAATAGGGTTTGCTGAAAAGGTTTTCCCTGGTGGCAGGGTGTGGGGTTTTACCCATTTTCAGGTGGTCAATTACCTAATTTTCAGGGAAAAAGTCCCTGAATTTTCCCCCCAATCACTCCAATGGTCGGCACTTTTTGAGGTCAAAAAAGTCTAAAAGTCTTATCCAACAAGGTTTTTAGATTTATTCAGCAAACCATAGCTACCGTTCGCTGTTCCCTGTTCTCCAAAACCAGAGACTTCGTACCTCACCATTAGGATAACTGCTGTAAATGAAATAACCGACTAATGAAAAAGATAATATTGACTTTACTATTAGCTTGGCTTTTAGTTGCTAACATGAATAGCCAAGGGGTTTTAGCAGTGACGATCGATTTTCAATGGTTGGGAAATCAGGGTTATACAGCTAAAGGTTCTTTTAGTTATGATGAAAAAACGGCCCCGACTATCTTTTCGGAAAAAGGTTTGGGAAAAATGCGAGTTTTAGAAAATTTTCAAGTATCTTTTTATGATAACAGTGGTCAAGAGATCGCTAAATACGATAATGTCAGCGAGGGAATTTCCTCGGCTAATTATTTTCAGTTTAATTTTAATACCAAAACCGGTCAAGTTTTCGGCTCGATCGATCTGGGGGGTGAAGGGATGGGGGAAATCTATCTTCAAGGGGTGGTTAACGATAATTTGGCCCTCTTGCGGGTGGAGTCGGTAGATCTGGTCATGGATGAGGATGATTCACCGGAAATTATCACTCAGTTTTGACTAAATCGATCGGGAAAATAGGGATTATCCTAGCCTAATTTTTCCGCTAATTCTAACCAGCGATCGGTTAAATTATCAATTTTTTGACTTAATTGAGCTAATTCTTCGGTCAGAGCGGTTATTTTGGTAAAATCTTCTAGGGGTTCTCCATAAAGTACCTGTTCAATTTCAGCTTTTTTTGCTTCTAAAATTGGTATTTGTTTTTCGATATCTTCGTATTCTTTTTTCTCTTTAAAAGAGATTTTTTTATTGACAGGTGACGGAGAAGCTTTAACAGTTTTTGGGGTGACTTTTTTTTCTTTTGGTTCCTCCTCCTCTTTTTTCTGATCGAGATAAAGGGAATAATTACCCGGATATTGACGGATATTACCCCCGGTTTCAAAGGAAAAAATAGTATCAACTACTCGATCGAGAAAATAGCGATCATGGGAAACGACAATCACACAACCGTTAAAGTCCTCTAAATATTCTTCTAAAATTGCTAAAGTCTGCACATCGAGATCATTGGTGGGTTCATCTAGGATTAAAACATTAGGTGCACTCATCAAAACTCGTAGTAAAAATAAGCGTCGTCTTTCTCCTCCAGAAAGTTTATAAATTGGTGCATACTGTTGATCGGGAGGAAAGAGAAATTTTTCTAACATCTGGGAAGCGGTAATCACGCTGCCGTCTAGGGTTTTGACTAATTCGGCCACACTTTTCAGATATTCGATCACTCTTTGATTTTCGTTGATATTGAGATCATCGGATTGTTGATCGAAGTAACCAATATGAATAGTGGAACCGATGTCAACTGTGCCTGAATCGGGGAGAATTTTCCCGGTAATAATATCCATGAGAGTAGATTTTCCTACCCCATTACTGCCAATAATACCGATGCGATCTTCGGGGGTAAAAATATAGGTAAAATCTTTAATTAAAGTATGATCTCCGTAAGCTTTCGAGATATTTTCTACTTCGATAACTTTTTTGCCGATGCGTCTTCCTGCGGTGGCAATATCGACTTTTCCCTCCACCTGTTTAAATTCCTTATTACCCATTGCCTGAATGCGATCAATCCGCGCTTTTTGTTTGGTACTGCGCGCTTTTGGTCCCCGGGATAACCATTCTAATTCCCGTCGTAAAACTCCCGCGTGTTTGCGTTGACTACTGGCGATCGATTCTTCCGCTAAAGCTTTTTTTTCTAGATAATAGGCATAATTACCGGAATAAGTAGATAAATCTCCCCGATCGATTTCAATGATGCGATTAGTCACTCGATCGAGAAAATAGCGATCGTGAGTAATTAATAATAATCCTCCCCGAAAACGGGACAAATAACTCTGTAACCACTCCACGGAAAGTGCGTCTAAATGGTTGGTGGGTTCATCCATCAATAAACAGTCAGGATCGGCTAAAAGTGCGGTAGCGATGGCGATTCTTTTGCGATATCCCCCCGATAAATCTCCCACGCGAGCATTAAAATTATCGATGCCCAGTTTACTTAAAATAACTTTAGCATTGGTTTCTAAATCCCAGGCGGCAAGTTTATCAATTTGTTGCGAAACCCTTGACAAACGCTCCATAATAGTATCCAGATTTTCTGGCTCATGGACAAGGCGATCGGACAATTCCTCGTATTCCTTAATTAAAGTCATGCTTTCGCCACTATCGGCGAAAACCTGCTCTAAAACCGTTTTATCGTCGTCTAGCTCCGGTTGCTGGGGTAAATAGACGATTTTCATCCCGGAATTGATTTGAATTTCGCCACCATCGATCGATTCTAAACCGGCGATCATTTTCAATAGGGTCGATTTTCCCGATCCATTCGTACCGATCAGGCCGACTTTATCGCGATCATCGAGACTAAAACTCGCATCTTTGAGAATTTCCTTGATACCGAAGTCTTTTTTGAGCGATCGAACCGTCAGCAGTGTCATGATTTCTGGGAATAATCCTTCTTTTCTAGTGTAGTGTCTGGACTAATGCAAAGGATAGATTAAGCAGGTTCTGCTGAAAAAGTTTTTCCTGGGGAAAAAAAACCTGTCCCTAATGCCGACGATAACGAGAAAAGGGACAGATTGGCTCAATTGCATGAGATTATTTTCAGGGGCCAGACGGCATCAGGAATTACATCATGCCCATGCCACCCATGCCACCCATGCCGCCCATGCCACCCATGCCGCCCATGCCACCCATGCCGCCCATATCGGGGGCTGCGGCTTCTTTAACGGGTTTTTCGACCACGAGGGCTTCCGTAGTTAAGACCATACCGGCGATGGAAGCGGCGTTTTGAACGGCTGACCGCACCACTTTAGCCGGATCGATAATTCCGGCGGCGATTAAGTCTTCGTACTTGCCGGTGAGGACATTATAACCGACGCTAAAAGCGGTATCGCGCACACCTTCCACGATCACATCGCCTTCCACGCCGGCGTTGTTGGCTAACTGACGCAGGGGGGCTTCTAGGGCTTTAGCGACGATATCGGCGGCGACTTTTTCCTCATCGTTAGTCAAAGAAGCTTTGAAAGCCTTCACCTTAGAAGCCAGATGAATCAAGGTTGTACCACCGCCCGGGACGATACCTTCTTCCACGGCGGCTTTGGTGGCATTGAGGGCATCTTCGATGCGGAGTTTGCGATCCTTGAGTTCGGTTTCTGTGGCTGCCCCGACTTTAATCACGGCCACACCGCCGGCTAATTTAGCGATGCGTTCCTGTAATTTTTCCTGATCGAATTCAGAATCGGTTTCTTCTAACTGTTTTTTCAGTTGGGCGAGACGTTTCTGCACATCGGCCTTATTGCGGCTGTCCCCGGAGGCGACAATAATTGTATTGTCTTTCTCTAGGGTGATTTTTGCCGCTTGCCCTAGCAGATCGAGGCTAACCGTGTCAAGACTCAAGCCCACTTCTTCGGAAATCAGACGACCGCCGGTGAGGATGGCGATATCTTGTAAAACCGCTTTGCGACGTTCCCCAAAACTGGGGGCTTTGATAGCGACGACATTTAAGACACCCCGGGCCTTGTTGACCACTAGAGTGGCTAAGGCTTCGCCGTCCACATCTTCGGCGATAATTAATAGGGGACGACCTTGACGGGCAACGGCTTCGAGGACGGGGACTAATTCTGCGATCGCACTGATTTTTTTATCGGTAATCAGGATCAGGGGGTTGTCGTACTCGACGATCTGTCTTTCCTGATCGGTGATGAAATAGGGAGAGATATAACCGCGATCGATCTGCATCCCTTCCACTACTTCTAATTCGGTGGTTAGGGATTTCGATTCTTCCACGGTGATTACGCCATCGGTGGTGACTTTTTCCATGGCGGTGGCGATCATTTGTCCCACTTCTTCATCGTTGCCGGAAGAAACGGTGGCCACTTGAGCGATCGCATCTCCGGCGATCGGTTTAGCGACGGCGGCGATTTCTTCCACCAGATAGGCGATGGTTTTGTCTAGTCCGCGTCTTAAGGCGACGGGATTGGCCCCGGCGGTAACGTTTTTGAGACCTTCTTTAATTAAAGCCTGGGCGATGATGGTGGCGGTAGTGGTGCCATCTCCCGCTAAATCTTTGGTTTTTGCCGCTACTTCCTGAATTAATCTCGCCCCGGTGTTTTCGAGGGGATCGGACAATTCGATTTCTTTGGCGACGGTGATGCCGTCATTAACGATCTGGGGGGCGCCGTATTTCTTTTCTAACAAGACATTGCGTCCTTTCGGACCGAGGGTGATTTTTACCGCATCGGCCAAGGCGTTGACACCTCTTTCTAGGGCGCGACGGGATTCATCTTTAAAGGCAATGATTTTGGACATGGTATCGCTGTTGTGATAGGACTCCTTATAGTTAATTTAGCACTCTTAGGGCCTGAGTGCTAAGATGCGGCTGCGGTCATTGAGGAGATAACGATGTTGAGGAGATAACGATGTTATGTCCCTACGGCAGACTGAATTGAGTTAAAAAAATAAAAATTTATCAAGATTTATGAATAATTGCAGAAAATCAATGATAACTATTGTAGCATCTGGAAGCTAACCGAATTTTAGCCCATTTTCGCCTTTTTTTAGGAGAAGATAATCATGATTAATCCAAATCCTGCTATCGAACAAAAAATTAATCAATTTATTCTGGAAACCCAAAATAAATTTAGTCAGGATAAATCAGCTACCCTTGCTAGTTACCAAACAGAAGCCAAAACAATCACTCAAGAGACTAATAATTTAAGAGATGAACTTATTCAAAAACTAGGTGAATTAACTTTTTCAGACCCTTTACCTAGCAGAGAAGAATTAGAAAAACAAATAATAGCTCATACAGATCAGCTTGTGGAGACAATCAACCTTTTATCTACGGGCAAAAGTTCAGAAACTCCTCTTGATACTTTCAGCCAAGAAACTGATAGTTTAGTTACAACAATTACGACTCTATTCGATGCTAATGCTAACGTTCCAAACTTGCCAAAACTCAAGGAAAAACTAACTGCTTGGCAAACAAAAATTAAAGATACTTTGGTTAAATTTTCCACGACTGTGGAATTACAACAGAAAAATGAGTCTTTGATTGCTGAACTGAAGGATAACTTAGACAAATATAGTTCAATTCCTGAAGTAGATGAACCCTTTGAAAAGTTAGTCAAGGAATTTAAAGATAATTTTGCACAACTACAAGAAGCAAGTGTTTTATTTCAAACTTTAGACGATTTAATCAATGAAATTAAAGCTAGAGATGAGGTGATTAAACTAAATCAAAGAATTGATACTTTGCTGGGAAAAACTAAAGAACAAGTAGCGGGATTCCCTCCAGAATTAGACCGGGAAGTACAGGGAGAATTAGCCAAATTAATTATAATACTAGGGATAGCGCAGGTGGAACTCATCAACAGTTCCAAAGCTTGGGATATCATGCAAGTAAAGTCGGTGGTAGATGCTGGAGAAATTGCGATTAAATCTTTAACAGGTCAACCTAATATTATTTTGGCACAAAAATTACGCTATGCTGCCGAAACAGGATTAAGAAAAACCCAGATGGGTTTTTGGAATGGTCTAGCCGACTTCAGAGATAATCTTTTCCATTCTATCAAAATACCTACAAAAGTTTTAATTGGATTAGTGTTAGCTCTCCCTTTGAATTGGGGTATTATGAACTCCCCTCCAGTGAAGGATTTGCTTATGCCCTTACCTCCAATCTCAAATTCTAGTAACCAAAATACTGAGGACAAAGATGGAAATTTTAGACTCTTGATATTGATATTGATGACAGGGACTTTAGGGGGAGCAGTTAGTCTTCTAACTCGTTTGCAAGACTTTGATAATCCCAAAAATCAAAAATATGACGATGACTTCTTGCCATTGTCAATTGGTTTAACCAAACCCATTTTAGGGGGAAGTTTCGCTTTCTTTATTCTGCTAATTCTTAACTCTAGCATTTCTCCCTTACAAATTCGGACTGACAATGGAAATAAGGGGAATGACACCTATTTATATGGACTTTTGACAATGGCTTTTGTGGCTGGATTTAGCGAACGTCTTATTCCCGATTTAATTAATCAAGTGGAGAAAAAAGTAACTGTAGAGGCTAGTTCCACTGGACAGGGACTACCTCCAACGATTTTGATCGCTCCGCCTATCGCAAGTTTAGCATTAAACGGGGAGAAAGAATTTAGCATTAATCCCGTTGGTAACTACACCATCACAATCTCACCGCCAGAAAGCGGTAAAATTGATAAAAATACCACTGATGCCAAATTTACCTACACTGCACCCCCACAAGGAAATGCTGGGGATAAAATTACTATTACTGCCACTTCTGATTCTGGACAAACTGCCAAGGCTACGGTCACTTTAACTGCATAAAAAAAGACCAAGAGAGCCTTCTAGTTTGACAAAAAAAGGATAACTCCCATTTACCCCGATTTCGGGTTAATTGGAATGGCCAATGCTTGAACTTGAATTTTTTTTAACTCGGAAACTAATCGAATCGCCTGCTGTTCGTAGAGGGGAGCGCCCAGGGTCGCTGGCAAATTTTCCATGAGATCGCTGGCGGTTTTCAGGGGACAATTAGAAAAACGACTGATTACGGTGGGTGCTTCCGCGGCAATATTGCGGTTAAAGGCTTTTTCCACCCGCACGCGCCAAGTTTTGGGAGTGCGACGACCCTGTTCCACCCGTCGCAGTCCGTTGATGGTGGCCAGCACCACAATGCGATCGCCGATGCGTAAATTGAGATAATCTTCGGGCATTAATTTCGGGGCTTGCCGTTCTCGTTGGTGTAGGATCGGCACAACTCGATAACCGTAGGCAATATCCCCGATCGAGCTACCATTGAGAGTATCTCCGGCTTCGATCTCGTATTCCGTCACCAGAATCGTTTTTTGCGCCCAACGGAACAGATAGATGATATTTTCTCCGAAAGCGGCCCCCGTAAAGGCTTCTGCCGCCACGGTGTTGGTTCCTAAAATGTGAGAGCGGGGCAGAATTTGACTTAATTGTTGACTAAGGTTGTCGTCGGTGGTGCGGATGACTAAGTAGCTTTGGGGGTTGAGTTTGCGGGTGGTTAGGGCCACTTCTAAATTGAGGATTTCGTCATCAGTAACAATCGCTATACTTTTAGCCCTGTCTAAATTGACATTTTTTAAAGATTCTTCGATATTTCCCGTCATCAGGGGCATTTTTGGCAGGATAGTTGCATCAAAATCCCTATTTAAGCTGACCCCAACGATTGCCTGTTGCATTTCTAGTAATAAATTAGCCACTTCTTTGCCGACTCGACCTAAGCCCACAATAACGATATGATTCTGTTGGGGAACTGGGGGACGGTTAGGGATAAATTGAAATCTTGATGATAATAAAGTTTCTGTCAAAATGGCATAGAGAACCCCGATAAAAGCGGTTCCAGCTAAGGTTAAAAAGAGACTAAATAGCTGCATCCACCAGGGAACTGCATTTAAATCTTCGGGGTTAGAGGCACCGAAAACATCGCCATAACCACCTAATAAAAGAATCGCCGTTCCTGAAAGAGCGGAAATAAAGGAAGCTCTCGGGGCGTAGAGATGGAAAAGAAAAGTCCCGATAATTACTAGCAGGATAATGATAAATACTGACATGAAAGCCACCCGGTGAATTTGCTGCTGAAAACTCAATTGCCAGAATTGTTGGATTTCTTTGAGCAATTTTTGCCAAAAATGCCGCAACTTCTGGCGAGAATTTGAAGGTTTCTGGCGGACAGCATCGATGTTTTGATAGGTAGTTTCGATGGTGGTAATGGTATCACCGGCCCGGATAGTGGTGGTGGGGGACCATTGATAAAATCCAGCCCTTAAAGGTTCATCGGGGGCTGTGTGTGCTAACAGACGACGGGTGGGGGTATTTAAATCACCTAAAAAGCGATCGAGTAAACCATCTTCGGGGCTAATTTGTCTCTGGATAATCCGCAATTTCTGACCGTCGAGATGCAAAAAACCGAGGGTTTCCGTGCCTAATGTGGCTAAAGCAAAGGCATTGGCGGGTAGTTGGGTGGGTTCATAGGCGATAAAATTGCCTAAACGTTCCTTAAGTAGCTGATTGAGATTATCTTTAGAAGAACGCACCACTAAGCGGGTAAGGGGATTTAATTGCCGAATAATTAGGGCAGTGGTGGCATTAATTCGCTCATCACTGGTGACAATTAAAGCAGCCCGACAGCGATCGATTCCCGCTCTTGCTAAAATGTTTTTTTGACGACAATCACCGATAATTATTTCCTCTAATAAATCGGGAAAATCATTAATTTCCCAACTGGGAGGCTGTATTAGTTCGATACCGACGACGCTAACCCCAAACTCTTTTAAAGACTTGACGCAGTGTTGTCCGAGACTACCCAATCCACAAACTAAAAAGCGATCGGCTAACTTGACATTCCCATCGACAAAGCTGAGAGATTCTTGGTTCATAGATTCTGCTTGTCTTAAAAAATAGAATGCTTTTTCAAACTTCTGATCCCCCCTTAATCCCCCTTTAATCTACCCTTAATTTACTTTTAACTAAGGGGGGTATTAGACGATTTTAAACACCCACCTGATTATAACATACCAGCATTTTTATTGCGTACCCGTTCATACATTTCTTCCATATTTAATTGGAAAGCAACGAAGTAATAAACTCCAGCAATATGTTTACAGGGATTTTCCCAATCGGGACAAGAACAATTAGTTCAGCTTTTTTCTGAGGGAAAAACCTAAATAGTGATTTCAGCTTTCATCGACCTGACTTTTAAACTAACTTCAGGATGAGATTGCTTTAATCTCGCTTGATAAACCTGAACATTGGTTCCAGCTTTTGGTACTCTAGAAGCGACAATATAGCATTCTTTTTTAGATTTTTTATGTCTTTCTTGTAAGTAATAATGATTTAGAGTTGACAATAATTGATCATAAGCTTGTTCAATATTTTTACCCTTGAGTTCAATATAAAGAGCCAAGCTACAGGGACTATCAATTTCTAACAGCCAGTCGCATCTTTTCCCCTCGATGATTAAACAATTATCTATTTTTATCTTAGTAACTAATTTCTGACTATTATTGTTGACGATAAATTCTTTACCATTTTCTTTAACTTTGACTATTTTATTATTATTGCATTCAGAACAGTGACTAATATCCATTATTGTTGAGCCTTTCTTTCTAAAATTTCTTCAAACTCTTGACTAAGTTCATCGGAGACAGCATCGAGGTTATTGATACCAATCAAGTTCACCTCTGTATCTAAGATACTTTGAGTTTGTCCGTTGCTAATTGTGTAGGCTGACACATCTTGAAATTGAATAGTATTTTTATAACCTAAAGATTTTTCCGCTTTGACAGGCTCAACGTTAGCCGCCATGATTTTATTATTCAAAGCTGTGAGAATGTAGGGACTATGGGTAGTGAGAAAGAAACGACAATTTTTATTAGCATAAAGTAAGGTAAATAGTTCTACCATATCTCTTTGAGCGGAGGGAAAAAGATGGGTTTCGGGTTCCTCAATAAAGAATTGATTAGATTCGTGAGTGGCAAAAAAGGGGAAAACTAAGAGAATTAATAACATTGGTAAGGCTTCTTGTTGTCCGCTTGAAGCATCAATTAAGTTAATCTTTCTCCCATCGGCATGATAAAGCCAATCTTGATCTTTTTCTCTTCCATAGCTACCCGATAGAATTTTTTCGGTAATTAATTTAATTTGATTATAAAGTTTTTTATCATCTTTTTTATCTTGGAATTCATTAATTATTCTGTATAGACGTTGAGCGGTTTCATAATTAGAGCCAAAGTTGATAATCAGAGGATCAAGATCAAAATTATTAGCTAAAAAGGTAAAAATATTATTGGTAAAGTATTTAACAAACAGAGTGCGACTAGCTGGAATAAAGAAGATTTCTGCGGGTATAAATCCTTCTCGATCTTTAAACAAGTCAGAAGAAGAAAGAGTATTTGTGATATATTCAATAGCCTTTGAGTTTATTTCCTGAGGCTTTAAGCTGTCATCTCTATCCAATCGTCTTATCTGTCTAATGATTCTATTATAAAGCTGTTTAAAATTTTCTGAATAGGTGAATGTTAATTTATAATATCCATCGGAACTTTCTTTATGTCTTTCAATAATAAAAGTAGTATTTTTAAAAGCATAACTTATTTTGAAGGACTGATCTTTCCACGCATATCTAGGAAATAGCTGCTCGAAATCTTGCAGCACCATGCGTCTGATAGCTTTTTGATCCTTAGCATTAAAAGCATAAATTTTAATCTTTAAAAACAAAAATGTTTCAAATAAAAAAACTAATTTAGCAATAATACTTTTACCAGTGGACTGTTCACCGATGATAACATTAATTTTTTTTATCTCTATTTCCGCATACTTAATAATCAGAAAATTTTTAATAATTAAGGATTCCATTGTATCTCTCTTATGTCCAGTCTCATAACAATACTAGCAGGTTAGGGGTAGATTTTCAATTACTGTCAGTTGTTAACCTGTTTATTCTAATCTACCCTCCTATGGATAGATACCTAAGTCAAAAAGTCAGCAATTTAGCTACAGCGTTTCTGATCAAGATAAAGTGTAACCTAATTTGGCATCGGGACTGACCCCTGACTCCCCAAAAGGAAAACTTATATTTTTTTAAAGTATCCCTGCATTTTTATTGCGTACCCGTTGATACATTTCTTCCATTACCTCGATAAAGGAAGTATCCTTATCCCAAAATGCAGGATAATCACCAGCTTTTTTAATGACAATTGCGGGAATAGTTGCGGCTTTGACTAACTGAGGATTTTCGGGTAAACGGTGATGGGAGTGCCAAAATTCTTTGAGATCAATTGTTTCTACTGCTGGTATAGTTTCGGGTTTGGTGTGATAGGAAGTGACAGGGTTAAGAGGAATTTCTTCCTCTTGGATGGAGGAGGAAAGCAGCTTACCGAGGGGAGTTTTTGCTAACTCTTGCAGTAATTTTTGACGAGAGATACCCCGTAATTCAAATAAGAGGAAAGGATCCTGATCTAATTGGGAAGCAACGAGGTAATAAACTCCAGCAATATGTTTACAGGGATTTTCCCAATCGGGACAGGAACAATTGGTGATAAAATCCTTTTGACTGTGGGGTAATAAGTGCAGATTCAGATCGCTAAATGCTTCATCAATATTATCGGGAACTTCTTTGAGCAGCAGTTTAGAGATCATACTCGCTCTTGAACCAAGATTATATAAAGCTTGTGACCACTCTGCTTTAGTAATTGGTTTAATCTCGATACTCACCTTATACAAAGGTTCTTTGTAAACCCCAAAGTAGGGATTAATGGAACCTCTCACCTGAGCAGTAATTAAATTACCGTCAATTTTATAATTCTTGACTTTATCATTTTTGGCGTAGGAACGTCCTCGACTCAAGCGCGCTGAGTCGGTAAATTCCTCTAATGCTTCTATAAAGCGTTGTCCCCACCAAGTTTTACTAAATTTATTCATGGGTTTACCTCGATTAAATAATTGTCTGTTTATTCAATGCGATTAACTGACGAAAACTTTCGTTATCTAATTCCGTTAACCAGGATTCATCATTACTAACAATAGCATTAGCTACCTTTTTCTTTTCCTCGATCATTTCATCAATTCTTTCCTCTAAGGTTCCCAAAGTGACAAATTTATGCACGAAAACATTTTTTTGTTGACCAATTCTAAAAGCGCGATCGGTTGCTTGATTTTCCACCGCAGGATTCCACCAACGATCGAAATGAAAAACATGATTTGCTTTGGTTAAAGTAATGCCAACTCCCCCAGCTTTTAAGGATAAAATAAATACGGAAGGTTCTGTTTCGGGATGTTGAAATTCTTCGATCATTTGTTCTCGTTTTGGTTGAGAAGTCCCCCCGTGAAGATAATAGGTATTGTAGCGAAAAGTTTGTTTGAGGTACTTTTGTAAGGAGTCACCGATTTCAGTAAATTGAGTGAAAATTAGCAAACTATCTCCCTCTAAAATTACTTCTTCTAGCATTTCTCCCAAACGCTCTAACTTATGCGATCGCTCAGGAGTAAAAGCGCTGTTATCCTGTAAAAATTGACGGGGATGATTACAAATTTGTTTCAAGCGCATCAGGGTAGATAAAATTAATCCTTTGCGTTTTATTCCCTCCGCTTCTTCTAATTGTTTTTCCACTTCTTTGATGACAACTTCGTAGAGAGAAGCTTGTTCTTTAGTTAAATTACAATACTGTTTGTTTTCCACTTTGTCAGGTAAATCTTTAATTATCTGCTTATCGGTTTTTACCCGACGCAGAATAAAAGGTTCCACTAATTTTTTGAGAACCGTGGACTGGAGACGATCATTTTGTTTTTGGATTGGCACTTCAAACGCTTTACGAAATTGAGTTTCTTTACCTAAATAACCGGGGTTAAGGAAGTTAAAAATTGACCATAAATCAAGCAGTCTATTTTCTACTGGAGTTCCCGTTAATGCGAGACGATGTTGTGCAGATAAACTCAAGATTGCTTTAGTTTGTGCCGCTTTAGGATTTTTGATATTTTGTGCTTCATCAATTACTAAACGTTGCCAAGATTGCGAGTTCAATAATTTCAAATCCTTGCGAACTAAGGTAAAGGAAGTAATGACGATATCCTTGTGACTAGCTACTGTCTGAAATTCGCTCTCATCTTGATAGCGCTTACTACCATGATGAATTAAAACCTGAAGATGGGGGGCAAATTTTTCAATTTCTTTTGCCCAATTTCCCACCACGGAAGTGGGTGCAACTAGCAGAGTTGGCAAAACATTATTATCTCCCTCTCTTTCCCCAATCAATCTAGCAATTACCTGTAGGGTTTTTCCTAATCCCATATCGTCAGCAAGACAACCATTTAACCCCAATTGTTCTAGGTATTGAATCCAGGCAACTCCACGCTTTTGGTACTCCCGCAGCGTTCCTTGTAATTGGGGAGGATTTTCGATCGGTTCTAGTTGACTAGGATTTTGTAATTTCTCTAGCATAGAACCCAAAAATTCATCGGTTTCAACAATAATCTCCTCTGGGGATTCGGCAGCTTTTTTCATTAATTCAATCAGATTCATTTCAGGATTTTCCTGCTGATATTTCTCCCAAAAATCCAGCATTTGCTGCATTTTATTTTGTTCTAATTCTACCCATTGACCTCGAAATTTAACTAGGGGTGTTTTGGTGTTAATTAATTGTTGCCATTCCTCTTGGGTAATAGTTTCTTCACCGATGGCTAATTCATATTGATATTCAATGATGTTTTCGAGGCTAAAAATCCCTTTACTAACCGGGGTAGATTTGCCTGATTTAGAAGTGGTTTTTAGCCGAACTTTAGCCCGTTGACGGCCTTCGGGAGTCCACCAAGCGGGAATAATTACCTTATATCCCGCATCTTCTAAAATCCAAGCAGTTTCTTTTAAGAAAGTAAAAGCTTCTGTAAGGTTGAGATAAAATCCCGTCGGTTTATCCGTTTCTAATCCTTGCCAAATGGGGGGATAAATACGGGCAGCATAACCCAAACTCAGTAAAATATTTTTGTCTAAATCTTGACCAAAATGCGCTCGTATGCTTGTTCTAGTTTCAGGTACTGCATACCAATATTCGTCTAATTCTAATCGCAGGGAGGGGTCTTGTTTAGAGATGAGGATAAAAGTAACTTGCCACTGTTCAATATTATTTTCTGGGGCCTCCGTTAGTTTAAAACCGAGGGTAAAATTAGATATATTTTGGTCTCCTAGTAATTGCTGTCTCCAAGTTTGCCACTGTTGATATTTTTCTAAAGCGGCAGCGGTTTGCAGAAATCCGGCAGTTTTAGTCACAGAGAAGCAATCACCTATAATTGTCTCGCTAATTTTTTTATCAAAACTGGCAGGAATTGCCGTATTAGTGACAATTTCATTGAGGAGACATTCGGAGAAGTGCCGGAGTAGGGTTTTGGGATCGTATAATTGTGGTGAAGCATGGGGATTTTCAGCACCAGCAAGACAAATGCGGGGAAGATATTCGAGATAGCGATCAAGATTGGTTTCGTAGGTTGCTGATATAATTTCCCAAAGAGGATAGATGGCAAAGTTTGCGTTTTTCTTGTTATCTGTGGCTAATTCTCGATATTTAAAGGCAGGAATATAGTTATCTTTGAGAATTATTTCTTTAAAAGCTTGACTGTAGTGATACCAAAAAAGTAGATCTGCACCTAACTGAATCTCTGAGGAGTTGTAAAGACAGATAAAGTGCAGATCATTGAGCAGTTTAAGTACAGGATTAAGGGGATAACAATCAATTTGCCAAGATTGCCATTGGCTATTTTCTGGGGGTTCTTTTTCTAGATAACGCAGTAATTCTAAGGAGGGTAAAGGTTGATTCTCGTGACTAGGTAAAAGAAAGTAGCGGGGGACAAATTGCCGACTAAGAGGATTATAATTCGATTGAACTATTCCTAACTCTCCAGTGAGAAAGCTAGTTAATTCTTCTTTGCTTAACTGAAAAGGATGATAATTATCGGCAGTGGTGCGACTCTTTTTCGGGGTGCTAGTTTCTCCCCAAAGATAAAAGCTACCCTTCTGAATAAATTCATCCGTTGATTGGGGAATCCAAGTACCGTGAAGAATTTTCATGGTTTTTAATGAGTACAAAAGAACTTAAATGAGGGCAATACTTAGCCTCTAGAAAAATTGTAGCGATTATGGGAGGATTCTCCACACTTTTTTGTCCCTTTGCGAACCCAGAAGTCCTCTGGATAAGAGAAAAAGGTTATTGACTCTCCCCCGCTAACCGCTCGCGCGGTGTAGCGGGGGATTCTCGGTTCTTAGGCTTTTAACTAGATCGACCTGGTTTAACCTGGCCGATCCCCGTCAAATCGCCTCCGCGAGCGTTTTCTAACACGGTCAGTCCGACCGCATTTTTTCCTCGGTTCTCAATTACCTTCGCTGATGCCGTATCTCTCGGTTCAATGTGG
>NZ_JACJSW010000160.1:0-67221 GCF_014698375.1 Microcystis flos-aquae FACHB-1344
GCCATTTTCAAAGGGAAAATGTACCCAGTAGCGTCTTTTCAATTTTTTCTGAGAAGCGACCTGCAGTAAGGGTTTTGTTAATTTTTTAGTATTTCTGTATGGGGGAAGTCCAGCTATACTGATAGTTTCTTCTTTCAAAATAGTCCTAAAAGTATTATTCAGTAACCATTTCACCTTACATAAACAAAAATTATCACACAAAGTAGAGAAGAGCCTTTTGGGTTCTTCTCGACTTTGTGTGATAACTTTTGCTTATGGAATCGTGAAGTGCTTAGCAACACTTTTAGGGCTATTTTGGGGAAGAAACTATCGGTATAGACCTCGTTGCCACATAAAAACCAGAAGAGCCTTGTTTTTAAACCTGTGCTACCTCAAATTCCCTATCCCCCAAACGCCGCCGGTACTCATGCCGCTCGTAGTTAGACATCGATCGGTTGACTTCCTGGTAAACTTTGACGGTGGGGGTAAAGCGGCGCACTGAATGGGTCTTTGGTAGCGATCTGGGGGGATTGGGCGTTGAGGTTGGGGCGAAGGACAGGTTTTCAGTCCCAATTTTTCGGTGAACGGTCATTTCTTTAATGGCATTGGCAGAATGATTCGAGTTACACTGTAAACAGTGTAATTAAAGGGTAAAAAATTTGATGTCCCAAGTTGTTAGCACCAGACTGCCCGACCACACAGCAGAACGACTGAAACGGTTAGCCCGCCGACTAGGAAAAACCCCTAGTGAAACCGGCGCGATCTTAATCGAGGAATCCCTCCGAGAAAGCGAGTTCCCCTATATTGAATTTCGCCATTCTCCTTTGGGGCGACAACCCTATCTAAAAAACTCCAGTTTGGCTCTGTGGGAAGTAATTCAAATCGCTCAAAGCTACGGGCTAGATGAAGAAAAAACGGCGGCACATTTTCATCGACCCCTGGAATGGGTACGCTCCGCCCTGCTCTATGCCGAAGCCTATCGGTCAGAAGTCCAGACTGCGATTTCCGATGCTCAAGCTATCAATGAAACAACGATAAAGCGGCTCTTGCCGCAATTGGAAACGATGACGGTTTCTGCTGATGTGAGCGGGGAATAGCCAAAATGCTATCTTTTTTATTGGATGAACATATTTCTCCGACGGTTGCCGAACAAATTAGTTATAAACTTCCAGAAATCTCGATTTTTCCCCTAATCACTTGGCAAAAAGGTAGATATTTGGGTTATTCGGATGAAATCGTCTTAAAAGCGGCGGCTGAAGCCGGATTAACCCTAGTAACTTACGACCAGAACACTATTCCCCCGCTTTTGTGGGAATGGGGGGAAGCTCGGAAAAGTCATAGCGGCGTTATTTTTATCGATTATCAGTCTATTCCCCCTAGCAATTTCGGTCTTTTGATCCGTTCGCTTTTAGCCTTATGGGAACTGCAAGAAAAGCAGCATTGGACCAACCGACTTGTTTATTTGAAGCCAAAAATTTGATTCCTTTGGGCATATTGGGAGTCAAACCCGTCGTCAACAGAGAGTGGGTCATGCTGTGGTGGGTTGACAATGGAGATCATCTTCACGAAACCAAGGGCTGTTGGACGAACTCCTCTTCTGGAGGCTTTATCTGTAGTCGGCATTTTTCACGCCGTTTCTGTGTGTGTAAATAGGGCTGGCTGAATAATGGTAAAACCCTTTTAAAATAAGGCTTTTGACCTGTTAAAATCCGATGTTCATGCTGCGAATATAGGATTAAGACCTTCAAAAACCTGGCATTATCCTTCTTTTAGTACATAAACTGGTACAAAAAAAGAGGGCAACAAAGCCTGAAACGACCGGCTACTGACGACCGACTCCTAACCCCACCAACAGACTTTTTCAGCAAACCCTAAATAAGCAGAGATTTTATGAGCTTAAAAAAAGCGCAAGAAATGGCAAAAGAGCGGCGAATAGGATTTAAGCTTTAAGATTTGTAAATTGGGCAGGGCTTACCCTTTAATAAATTCTACATTATTCTCCATCTGTTCACTTGTTTTCCCAGAAATTAATTCCAAAATTTGGCTTAATTGTTCTCCAATTGAGTAACGTTGTTGAGGAGCGAGTATGATTCCTCGATGAGATTTACCTTCCGTTAAATACTGAGTGTGTAGGCGGTAAAAATCGCCTCGATTAAAAGTGTATAATACCCGTCCTTGACCAGTAGCATAGTCTAATTGTTCTGAATCGGAGCGCCCCAACATCCCTGCTTCTGTAGCCGTTATCACATCGACTACTCTAGCTCTTAAAGCTGCTACAAGGCTTTGATCCATCGAGTCTTCATCTAAATATAATGTCAGCATGACTATTTATTTAACTTAGATTGAAGCCACTCCTGTTCAAATTGTTTCACCTCGGCTTCTTCCTGAGCTAAATCAGTTTCAATTTCTTCCCTGTTGGCATGATAGTAAGTTAAAGCAGCATAAACTTTTGCTAAATCTAAATGGGGATGTCCCATCCGGTTTAAAATTTCTTCAGGAGTCAGCCCTAATTTATACCAAGAAACAAGGCGACGCACTGTAACTGCTGTCCCGGCAATTGTTGGTCTTCCTCCTCGAATTTCAGGAGAACGATCAATTAAAGTTCCAATTTCAATTGTTGTCGTAGTCATTATCAAAATTATTAATAAATTTGCCTTTTCATTATATCACAATAACGGTTGAAAATAAAGCTAACATTTTTAATTTAGCAATTATCATTTTTAGACACAGCAAGTCTTTTAGTGATTTAAAGAACATTTTAAAGGGGGATTTTTGGGCAACTTTGGATGTACTATCACGTCAAAAGCCTGAAGACTCGTGAAATGAAATTCGCAATCCCATTGAATTTTATCCCGTATTATGCGAACTAACCCCCAAAAGCCTTGCTACAGGGCAAATTTAGAATTGCTATTCTCAAGGAGATTTCCGTGATCGCAGTTTTAAAATGTCCCTCAAATAGAGAAGAATCAGAGGAAAGCTTATCCAGTCAAGTTTTGAGCGAAAGCGACCGCAATCTCAGATATCTTGGGGAGTGTTGCAAAAATGAGGCATAAAGCCTCTTTTTAGGTGATTTATGGCCAAGATAGTCGATCTGTAAAAACGCATCAACCTGACGCAAGAAAAATTTATTTTTGTAAATAATAATTTCAACTCGCTCGCTACTAGCATAGGATAGAAACGTCGAATTTTGAGGAGGAGTGACGATGAAAGACAGTTCTATATTCCGACGTTTCCCGCAGCTATTCGCGGGTTTGTCGGTGCTATCGATCGCTCTCGTCTTGAGTTCCTGGATAGCGGCGCGCTCCCTCTTAGCGGTGAAACGGGCCAGCGATGTTTTTGTCGTGACTGGTTCGGCAAAAAAGGCGATTACATCCGATTATATTCTCTGGCGTTTATCGGTTTCCAGTCAACAACCCACCGCCCGCGAAGCCTATCGCGATCTGATTCGACAAACCGAGCGGATACGAGCTTATCTCAAAGAAAAACAAGTTCCTGACGACGCAATCACCACCAACGCGATCGAGACGATGGCGATTCCCGAAGTAACAGCTAACGGCCAGGAAACTGGGCAAATTCTCGCCTATCGCCTCAGCCAACGCTTCGATATCCGAGCGGGGGATGTGGCCCGTTACACGGAACTTTCTAGGCAGGTAACGGAATTGATCGAGGAGGGAATTAGCCTCGTCTCTGAACCCCCCCAATACCTTTACACCCAACTCGATAAGCTGCGGGTGGAAATGGTGGCTGCGGCGACCAAGGATGCGAGAGCGAGAGCCGAGGCGATCGCCAGTAGTACCGGCAGTCGGGTGGGAAGGGTGCGCGATGCCAAAACGGGAGTTTTTCAGATCACCTCGCGCAATTCCACTGACGTGAGCGATTCGGGAATTTACGACACCTCCTCGATCGACAAAGATATTACCGCGGTCGTTTCGGTGACGTTTGGGATCGAGTGAATTACAAAACAATCCTTACTGCTTCCAGACAGGGGAGCCTCTGTGCTAGAGCTAGACTTGACGATGAGAGCGATAGGAACTAAGCTAATCGGCTTCGCTGAGATTAGCGTTTCCAAAACTAATCTCGCAGATTTTGCGCTTTTGACGCTTCCTTTGGCAGACTTACCGTTTGAGCCTAAATCCTGTTATAATAGGGTAAATAAAAACAATGAGATAAAATGCCCAAGAAAGCTTACTTAGCCGAACATCTAAGTTCAGAGGAACTGAAAGATAGATACAGAAGAAGTCAAGACTCAGTAGAAACAAGAAGATGGCACTTATTGTGGAAAATATCGTTAGGATGGACAATCAAAAATGCTGCAGTAGCTGTAGGATTAGATTATCAATATAGTTTTAGAATTCTCAAAAGATATAATGAATTAGGGGAAGAAGGAGTTAAAAATCTCAAGAAAAAAAGTGGGGAACATCGGAGAGGAAAAGAACCTTTATTGAAGGAAGAACAATTGCAAAAATTAAAAGAAGAACTGAAAAAACGTCCTGCCGATGGAGGAATCTGGACAGGTCCGAAGGTGGCTAGATGGATAGAAAAGGAAACGGGACGAGAAAAAGTTTGGAATCAAAGGGGATGGGATTACTTAAAAAAAGTGCAGATATTCTTGTCAAAAACCGAGACCAAAACATAAAAAGGGAGACCCAGTTAAACCAGAAAAATTTAAGCAGAATTTACCAGTAAAAGTCCAATAATTAAGAGATAAATTTCCCGATTCTCAGATAGAAGTCAAAAACTTTAAGTTGCCGAGGGAATCATGCTCGATTTTCTACTTTGCTTATTCCCCAGAATTACAGCCAGCCGAGAGATTATGGTCTCTAGTAGATGAACCCCTGGTTAATGAGCATTTTGAAACGATTGAAGCAATGGAAGAAACAATGACTAATGAAATTAAAAACTTGACTAACTATCATTGGCTAACTTAGGATTGATTGTTATCTGCTTTTTAAAACAGGATTTAGGATGATAAGCTGTACTGCATTTAAACTGCGTATGTATTGGCAATTTTAGTATCAATGCTCAAACTGCCTCTCCCTGATCCCTGTTAATTAACGAGTAATTTAGATAGTCAACAGCTTAGATATAGCAATTCCCATAGTTGTGAGGTACAGAGTCTTAGGTTTTGAGGAGTCAGTAGCCGGTCGTCAGGATTCAGGATTCAGGATTCAGGATTCGGGATTCAGGAGTTAAGATTTTGGTGTACCTCATGAGATTGGGAAACGCTATAATCGCTTTAAAAGTCAGACAGAGGAATAATTCCACAGGCTTGAATTTTGCTTAAAACGAGGTGAAGTTGCCACAATAACCAATTGCCAACTCTCCAGAAAGCCAGGGAGTTTTGATTGTCAGAAGCTTCCGCAGATGGGTAACAAAGATTTTCTTCAAAAATCAACCAATGAACGGGTAAATGACCGAGGGGAGAATTCGGCTCTAATTCAAAGTTTAGTTGCTCATAATTGAGCCATTGACCTTCCTTCCGCCAACCTAGGCGATCGCCAAGTTTCTTTTGGGTTTCATAATCCACTAAACCACCGAGACTAGAGAAAATGGCTTGCTGAATACTAAAACCGAAATGACCATTACTATAATGAAGCCAAAGTTGATCAATTTTTTTCAGATCCGAACAAGGTAATTGAGCAATATCTTGAGGATAAACCTCATTCCAGTAGGTCTTACGCAAGATTTTCAATAGTAGCTTGGTTGTTTGGCGATCGGCCGCTTGCCACTGTTGCTTTCTTAGCAAATCTTGTAATTGATTATAATCAATATCAGCCGATTCTTGAGTTAAGATATTTGGGGAAGTCTGGGGATTTTTAGAAGTAGAAGATTTGTGAATATTGTTTTGAGTGAATTGAGAGACAACTATTGCTAGGGGAGTTTTGGGGATAGTGTCTTTTTGACAAGCCTCTTGTTCTGCTAAATGATGAGATAATTTATTGATGGTTTTTTCTAGGGAAATAAATTGTTCTGACCATTCACTTTCATTGAATAAGTAATCATTAAATTGATCAGAGGAAAAAGCCTCTTTTAACCTTGCTTCTTTCTCGTAACCAGTCGCCAGAAAATTTAGCAAAAACTCAGAATTTATGGCTGAATCTGACGTTTCTAAGAGAGCAGGCTGAGGTGGAAAAATATTATCTACCAAATACTTAATTTCTCCAACTGTTGCATAAAATTCTTCATCCACCTTAATCACTTCTTCTATTAATAATTGAAAAGGAGCAAAATAGTCCTGTAAGTAGTTTTCAAAATTAATCGCATTTTGGGCAAGATCCGCAATTTCTTGGCGAACTCGTTGAGATTTGAGTTGATAATGATTTAATTCCTCATAAATTTTGAGTTCTTGAATAATTGCTTGCACAATTTTTTTCTGCTTTTGAGTATCCTCGGCTAATTTCTGAACTCCTTCCCCTAGTAATTTAGTTTTTCTCAACATCAAAAAAGATGTTTTTCCCAGTAGCAAAATTGCCCGAAAATTTTCCTGTTTTTCCAGCTTGAGTTGATTGAGAATATTTTGATTATTATTATTTTTAATTTCTAACTTTATTCTCTCGTAGTCTAAGATTTTCAATTCTTGATATTTTTGGGAAAATAAAATTTTGAGATTGTCACTGAGTTGGAGTAAAAAACGATAATATCCGTCTTGATAGATTTCTAGTCCATTAATTAATAAATTATAGTCTTTAATTAATAACTGAGTCTCGATCAAGATTTCTTGTTGAGTAATTTTTTCTTTTCGTTTAATAATCTTACCAAAATAGTAATGGTAGCGAACTCCTTCTTGAATTAATTTCCGACGTTCCTTGATGATTTTCTGAAAATTTTTTAAGTATCTATTTTTAAAAACAGGAAGTTGATAGCTTTGCTCATAAATGGCAATTTTTTTATAGGTCATCAGATGTTGAGAGTTCCTATTTAGCATAGCTATCTTAGACCAAAAAATTCCTCAATACTTAGCAATAATCATCCGCTGCCCCCAGCTATTGCAAGAGGGAGCAATACCTAATTAAACATTTTCAACTTCAACAACAACCGGTTCATTTTCAATAACTGGTTCATTTTCAATAACTGGTTCATTTTCAATAACTGGTTCATTTTCAATAACTGGTTCATTTTCAATAACAACTGTTTGAGGACTTTCAGGAGTTGGCTCAGTTACCGTTTCTTGCTGCTTTACTGTCTGTTCTTGATGGTCAGTCAAGTGTTTTTTGGTTTTTAATTTCAGGTCATCAGTCAGAGGTAAAGCATCAATTTCTGCCAAAAGTGTTTCCAGGGATTCTTTTTTACTTCGCTCAGTGTAAAAAGCATTCAGAACCGCTTCAATTCCGTACTGAGCAATCGCATCTCCTAGCACAGTAACCAACCCCATCGCTCCAATACCCAGAAAAACTACAAAGGGTTGTCCGAGGGTCAGAATTAGCACGATGACAGCAATAATAGCCGAAGCTAAATAAGTACCTGCCACTTTTTTGATAATGTTATCGAGTTCCATAAAAATCACCTCAAATTTCTAGCGAAGGATTAGTTTAATTCTAAAGCAAGGTTAATCTGTCTGTTGATCGTCGTCAAGTAAAGCTTGAAGAAAAGGTTCAAGACTTTTGGGACGATAATCTGAAAAAGCCTTTAATCGTTTTACCACACTGTGATGAACAGTGACAACTTTTGTATTGAAATATCGCCATTGCTCACCTCCTAAGGACGACAATCCTTTAACAGTATTATCGAACTTGATGGTCGGGTCTAGTTTAATTTGGAATTCCTCAGATTCAGAGGTGGTTGAGTCAAACTCTAATCCCAATTTTTTGGCTTGATTAATCATCCATTGTAACGGGTAATCGGAAAGTCCTTGATATTCTTTTTTGCCACCACCTAGACAGGTATGTTCACCCACAAATAAAACTTCTTTGACAACTTGTTCGGGATTTTCTGGATTGGCTTTGATCGGAGTGGAAGGGAAGTTTTTACGTTTTTCATCAATGGCAACAGCATGAAAAGCATTCTGGATAATCGGACTTAATTTTGTATTACTAAATTCATATTTTTTATGATAAAACTTAGCCAGGGGAAACCAAGGAGTTAAATCAGGAATACCAAAATTGCCAACTGTATCCCAACAACCTAACATCTTGACTGGAATACGATCTTGAAAATCTTCCTTTTCTGTCTCAATTTTTTTAGCATTAGCGGCACGGAATTGTTGAGCTTTGGCACTATCAGAACTAACGGTGTGGTCTCGATAGAGTTGATAAGCCAGGGGAATTTCTTTAATCTTAGAGCGTTTTAGGATTCCACATTTATCGATAAAACTAGCCAAACAACGAACGATATATGCGCCTCGACTAAAACCTAACAAATAAATTTCATCCTCGGTTTTGGGATTGTAGTTAAGGACAAGAAAACGATAGGCATCTTGAATCATTCGATCAAGGCCCCAGCCAAAAGTTTCATTGCCTAAACTTTTAATAAATTCGTTATCTTCGGGGGTGCCAGAACCTGACAAAAAGACGATTTGGGGGGTTTGATCCTCGGCAATATACTTAATAGATTCGGCAAATTTAACCACATTGGTGGGGTAAGAACTGGTAGAGTCTTCCCAAGAACCATCACAACAAATAACTAACCGTTTTTTCTGGTTTGAATAAGTCAGGATATCTGGTTGAGAAATTGCCGTTTTAGTAATCTCCTCCATTTCATTGCTGGCAAGAGCAGCTTCTGCGGCAATTATAATTGATTCTGGATTCTCTTCCAGGGAAGGTTCTTGATGTTCGGCTGGAGCATCCTGTTCAACCACTTCTTCTTCTTCAAGGGAGTTAAAAATTTCGTTGACCATTGTTATCCTTTTCGCACTCCTTCTAGCTTTACTGCTAGTCTGAACTTTTGATTTAGGGATCGAGGTCGGTTTGGAGGGAAGACTATCTAGTTGCCAGGTTGTCCCATAAAGAATACCATGATTGCTATAACTTGTTTGATCCTCGGCACTGCCATTGAGTGATAAATAAGTAACTAAGCCAAGGTCATCAACTAAGGGAGATTGATACATCGCTTTTTGGATTTCTTCTTGGCTACGCGCTTGATTCCAAACAGAAAGTTCTGCAAGACAACCTTGCCAATAATGAGAGAGATTAACAGAGGCTCCCAAGATGATTTTTTCAATCCCCGTTAAGGCACGGTTATGACCGTTGCCACGATGCCAAATGATACCATTGCGATAGATCAACATTCGGCCTGTGGTCGCATTTTTGACAAAGGCCCAATGAGTCCAATCGCTATAATCCTTAAGCTTGACTTTTTTTTCAATTCGATCGAAACCTTCTTCATTACCCGCATCCCAAAAAATCGCAGGTTTCACGGGATCGCCCCAAGGCAGGGTAATATGTAGAACCCGGTTATTTTCCCGATTAACAGCTTCTAAAAGAGTCGTTTCTGTAGCTAAATTATTTTCCCCTTTTGCCCAAAATGTAATGGTAATACTCTGATCGATGTCAAGAAATCCGTGGGATAGATCAATATGATCATCGATGCCATTAAATTTTAGTACAGAGCGTTGTTCAGCCATTGGTTTTGTCATCGACCGGGGGAGAAAGGGGTAATCAGGGGTTCAGGGACTCTGACTAATAAGAGATTGATTTATCTGTCATGATTTCCCAGAATCCTACCGCCTAGCTTAACACATTTTAGTTATCTAGCGATATATATATAAATAAATGTGTAAGTAGATGGGCGTAAAAAACTCTAAGATCCCCCCGCCTGTCGGCACCCCCCTTATTAAGGGGGGCAGGGGGGATCGAGTGCAAAACCTATCTTCTATTTAATTGCAAACAGCTACTTAGGAGTCAACGACTAATATTCCAGAGCCGGCACTTGCTGTGGCGAGAAACTCAGAGGAGTTGACCCCAATCCCTATCGCCATCAATAGGATTTGGAGGGATGCTCATGGCTGATTGACATCCCTCCCTGGGCCGGTTAACAGCAAACCCTAGGTACTTATTGTAACTCTGACCAAATTCCGCGGCAGCGCTCTACAATTAGTCCCTGAAAAATTAATTGGGTTGCGGGATGAATCTCTACTTTATACAGAGCAAAAAGACCTGTTGGACTATTTAGATTTAACTCCCTTCGCGTTAGAGATAAGGCTTTTGTTCGGTGCATTTCCACCGCTTTTAGTAAGCCTGGATAACTAACATTACGCAGGGACAATTGACCATTTTTTGTGAGATAAATAGCATCATTTTGCAAGAGATATTCCAAACTGATCAAACTAGCGTGGACATCCACATCTTTTTCTAAACCCCCTAAACGGTGAGCATCTAAACCAAAGCGAATGCAGAAATTAACAGCGACTAATTTTCCCGCTTCTTCGGCAGGTAAAGCACAATCGGCAAATTCAAAGCCTAAACTATCTGAGCGCCACTCCTCGACTCCGGCATAGGTATAGTTTTGAAACAGTTTATTTTTGAGTTTTAAGTCAAATCCCAACCCACTAGCATGACCCGCTTCATGGAATTGGGTATCGAGATGGCGATAGCGTTCACCATTAATTTGATCCTCTAGGGGTCTTAATAGCAAATCGGCCGTTTCTGGCTCAAAAATTTTTCGGATACATTCGTAGCTAGAACCGGAAAAGCGTCGTTTTTGCTCACTGGCATTATTTAAAGCTGGTCCTTGAACACTATTGGGAAAAGTCCACCTATGGGGAACGATAAAAGCCTCCCCCTTTTCACCTTTAACCGTGCCACAACTAGCAATTTCAGTAAAGGATAAATTTCTGGGAATCGGTTGTCTTAGACTGCCAAATTTTTCACGAGTCAAGCTTTCTAGTTGTTCGATAGAAGGTTGACTATTTTGGTGAATTTTTCCGTAAATTGCACTCAACGTGAGTTGTCGTTCTCCCTGACGATTGATGCGATAGGGAGCAATCATCAGAAAATAACCATTTTTACCGATAAAATTCAGATTAATGAAATCTTCTGATAAAATGCTCCAGTCGTTGGTTTCTAAAGCCGCTGCTGTTTTCCAGAGCCACTGAGCCGGAACTTCACAGCTATCTGCTTCCTGTTGACGGAGTTTTTTCGCCGCGATTGCAATTTTATTTTGCTCGATATCTTGGACGATTTCTTGGAACAACTGTTGTTGATTAACCAGGGTTTGATTCATTTTTTGGGTAGCTAAGTTGGTGTAATAGTTTAACGTTGTTTTTTGACCCGTCTCTCATCGGCTAAACTCTTAGCCATTTTAAGATTTTAGGGTCTTTGTCATAGCGATAGGTCAGTCCATCTTTCCCCGTAATTGATTTTCCCTGACTGGCTTTGCTTCTGATGCTACTAAGGGAATAGTCGCTTAATTCCTTCATTTGTGCATGGGAAAGTCCCTCTTCGACTTCTGTTAAGATTGTTGTCGTTGGCGATTCGGGGGGGGGTTCCCCGGCAGAATTGATTTTAGGATTGACCTCGGTTTCCTGATTCGGTAAATCTTCGAGCCTATCTTGAGAATTATCGACAGAAATATTAATAATTTCTTTCACTTTTTGTCGGCGATATTCCTCCACTGTAAGCAGTTGCCAATGGGAATTACTAGAGAGTTCTAAAACCCATTGATGATAGTTAAAGAGACTTTCCCGATGTCCGACACTAATAAAAGTTGTGTGAGTTTTCTGCAATTGCCGATATAAATTTTCCTCATTGTTTAAGTCCAAAGCACTTGTGGCTTCATCGAGGATAGTAAAACTGGGACGGGTAATTAATACCCTAGCAAAAGCCAAACGTTGTTGTTCTCCCAGGGACAAAATGTTTTCCCAAGGCTCTTCTGTATCAAAGCTATTGACTCGATTTAGTAAATTTTGGAGATTGACTGCTTGTAAAACTTCCCTCAATTTTATCTCATTGGTTTCTTGATTGCGATTGGGATAAAGTAACTGTTCTCGCAAGGTTCCTAAAATTATATAGGGACGTTGGGGCAGAAACAATACTTCTTCTAGGGGGGGACGCACTAATCGGCCTGTGCCTGCATTCCATAAACCGGCGATAGCGCGTAGCAAAGAACTTTTACCCCGACCACTCGGCCCGACAATTAATAAACCTTGTCCAGGCTGAACAGAAAGGGAGAGGTTTTCGACAATTACCTGTTCATAATCGGGGGTTTGCAAGGTGACATCTTCAAAGGAAAATTGGTTTTCTTCGATGGTTGTAATCGTGCTTAAATTTTCCGGTTGTTTAATGACTTCTTCTAAGGCTTGGGAAAATTGCGATAGACGTTCAACATAACTGCTAAATTGTGCCGAAGTGCCAAATTCACTAATTAATTCCGCCAGCGCCGTAGCAAACAAATTAGCCGCTAAACAGGCTTGCCCGACCTGTCCGAAACTAATGCCCTCACTATTGATATACAAAGGACCCAAAATGACAAAAGTAAATACTTGAATTGCCGCCTGATAGCCCCGACTAAAAATTTCTGTGCCTCTCTCCCAATCAATTTTACGTTTAGCGCTGTCTAAGAGTTTATTAAATCGCCGCTGAATAATATTTAATTCCTGATTCTCTCCCTCAAAGAAAGCGATTGACTCCGCATGATTACGAATGTGGGTTAGAGCATAATTGTAGTTAGCCTTAAGTTCTAATTCTTCTTGAGTAATTTTATTTAAAGCTTGGTTAAAATAGATAGCAATGACGTTACCGAGAATTGTCCAAACGACTAAGATAATGGCTACAGAGGAAGAAATTGACCAGAGAATCACTAAAAAAGTGATCATATCTAGGACATTTTCTAGGGCAACGGCAAAAAAGGAGAGAGCTTTACTGGTAATCGGCTCAATTTCCTGGGATAAACGCTGATCTGGGTTGTCGATATCGGATTTAAAATTAATTCTGTAATAGGCGCGATTATGCAAATATTTGTTGAGAATCCAGTCATTGAGCCAAGCATACCAATCTAGGGCGATTCTTTTTCTGAGAAATTTAAGCAAGCCAACTAAAAGGGTGACAAAGAGCAGTCCAACCGCAAAAACTACCAAAGTTCTGACAAATTTATCAAAATCATTTTTTTCAAGAATGACATCAACTAAGTAATTACTAACAAAGCTATTGAAAGCATTTAATCCCACAACTCCTAGGATTGCCCCGATTAGTAGGATGAGCATTGCCCAAGCTTTCATCACATCGGCAAAAGTCCTTCCCCCCGATTCAGTAGGATACCAATAGGGAGCAGCGATCAGCTTGACACTGTGCCAAAATTTGCTGACATCGGAGATAATATTAGTCGTCGATCGATCTTGAGGGACTTTGGCGGACATATAGCATTTATATTTGAGTTGTGGACATTTTGCTGGAATGATTTTAGATTTTGGCTGGATTGGCGGAGTAGAAGGCAATTGGCGAAAATATAAAGCTCCCCGACAATTTTAAGGTTATTGTGTTTGAGTTGTGGTAACATACTCCCGTCGCTTTATCTGTCAGCATAGAGCGATGGCTTTCTCAGCCCCCCTGCTACTGCTTTTTTAACCCTCGTTATCTTACTACAAGTAACCATCGTTTTGATAGCTAAAGCTAGTGAGCGCTTCTCAGACTACCACATATTACCGAATTTCGTTGACCATGACAAATTTTATTTTCTCTTCCATGACAAATTTCCTTTCCTATGATAGGATGTCAGGACACAAGGGACGGCTATGACCTGCTTGTCTGACTTGCTCGCCTTAGCTTCTTTTTTTGCTTTTCTCAACTTTGTCTTTCTGTCGCCTTTAACAGACTAACTCATGCCAGTAATACCAGCCTTTGCTAATCAGAAAATAGAGTTTACAGATATACTATATATTCCCTATTATGTCGGTGAACAAGTTAAACTTTTGCGTCAACGCTATTCTGGCAATGTTGTCTTTATTCATATTAATAAGACAGGTGGCAGAAGTATTGAGAAATCTCTAAATTTACCTTTTGAGCATAAAACTGCTTTAGAAAAAATTGACGAAATGGGCAAACAAAGGTGGGAGCGAGTATATAAATTTACAAGTGTTAGAAATCCTTGGGACAAAGTTATTTCTCACTTTCATTATCGTGTTGAAACCAATCAGACAAATTTAAGGACAAAACCAATAAAATTTAAAGAGTGGGTTAAGTTGACCTACGGGAATAAAGCTCCTTTGTATTATGACATCCCTAAAATGTTTATGCCTCAGTTGGATTGGATTACAGATCATGAAGGGAAAATTTTAGTAGATTTTATCTGCCGTTTTGAAAATCTTAATAACGACTTCAGTGTCCTATGTGAAAAACTTGGTAGAAATGCGACTTTACCTCATATTAATTCCTCAAAACATGGCAACTACCGTGAATATTACGATGATGATACTATTGAGATTATCGCAAAATCCTTTAGCAGAGATATAGAGAAATTTGGCTATAAATTTTGATATATTGGATTAACTAGGAAAACCGTTTGAAGATAAAATCAGATAGACTTCTTATTGTCGCTGCCAACAGAGTAACCCATGCCAATAATGAAAGCACTTGCTAATCATAAAATCGTTATTACAGCTACATTTACCAGTGAACCAGTGGAGGATTCCCTGTCATATTGGCTCAAAAAAATAGGATTTCCTTATTCAATAGAATTTGCTCAGTACAATCAAGTCTTTCAAGAATTACTCAATCCTGCTAGTCTTTTAGCGACTAATCAAAATGGGGTTAATGTGATTCTGGTTAGGTTTGAAGACTGGGAAGGAAGTAAAAACAAGGCCGAATTGACCTTAGAGCAAACCCTTAGAGACTTTGGTAATGCCTTGAAAACGGCGACAATGCGCTCGCCAATTCCCTATTTAGTCTGTGTCTGTCCCCCCTCTCCAACCCATGATACAACGTTCAATAGTTTACATGAGAAATTACAAGAACAATTAGACCGTGATCTCCAGAATATCCCTAGCATATATCTAATTAAAAGTCAAGCATTACTCAAGACTTATCCTGTACAAGAGTATTATGATCCTTATGGAGAAGAACTAGGAAATATTCCCTATACCTTGGCTTTTTTTGCGGCTTTGGGGACAATATTAGCGCGAAAAATCTTAGCCTTGATAAACTCTCCTTACAAAGTGATTGTCCTTGACTGCGACAATACATTATGGCATGGGGTTTGTGGAGAAGATGGAGTTAAGGGAGTGAAAATTGATGCTCCATTTCGAGCTTTACAAGAATTTATCATCGCACAGCAAGCAGCAGGAAAGTTAATCTGTTTATGTAGTAAGAATCAACCAGAGGATGTCTTTGCCGTTTTTGAAGGACATCCCGATATGTTACTTAAGGAAAATCATTTAGTAAATTGGCGCATTAACTGGCAAGAAAAATCTCAGAATTTGCAGTCCTTAGCGGAGGAATTACAACTAGGATTAGATAGCTTTATTTTTATTGATGATAATCCAGTTGAGTGTGCGGAAGTTAGAGCAAACTGTCCAGAAGTTTTGACGTTACAACTTCCTGAAAATTGCGATCATATTCCAAAATTTTTAGAACATATTTGGGCTTTTGATCACCTCAAAACCACTCAAGAAGACCGACAAAGAACTAATCTTTATCAACAGAATATTCAGCGTCAGAATTTACAAAAATATTCCCTTTCTTTTGAGGATTTTCTCGGCCAACTCAACTTAGAAATAGAGATTTCCCCGATGCAAACGGAGGAATTGACGCGAGTTGCCCAACTTACTCAACGTACTAACCAATTTAACTTAACAACTATCCGACGCTCAGAATCGCAAATTCAAAAACTTTGTGGTCTAGGGGAATTAGACTGTCGAGTGGTTAAAGTAAAAGATCGTTTTGGGGATTATGGTTTAGTTGGTTTGCTATTATTTACTGCTCAAGAAAAATCCCTGATTGTCGATACATTTTTGCTCAGTTGTCGAGTATTGGGTCGCGGTGTAGAACATAAAATGTTAGCTTATTTGGGTACAATTGCTCAACAAAAAGGGTTAGAACAACTCAAACTTATTTATAAACCTACCCCCAAAAATCAACCAATTTGGGATTTTTTAAGGACTGTTGGTCAAGAATTTCAGCAGGAAAAAGAGGAGAGATATTTATTTAATTTTCCTAGTTATATTGCGTCTAAAGTTAATTTCACTCCTCTCGGTGATGAACATAAAATAGCTACTAAAAATTCATCTAAAACAGTTAAGAGAATTATTCGATCAGAGTTTTTTGAAGAGATTGGAAATAACTTATATGATGCTCAACTAATTCTGCGAACAATTAATTCTCAAAACCAGCGTCAACGGACTCAGTTAGACACAGAATTTATTGCTCCTCGTACTCCTCTAGAAAAAGTGATTGCTTCTCTATTCGCAGAAGTCCTTAAACTTGACAGAGTGGGGAGAGATGACGATTTTTTTGAGCTTGGTGGTGATTCAATTCGGGGAGCAATTCTAATTAATAAACTGCAAGCACAACTAAACGAAATTATTCACTTTATTGTTTTATTTGACAAAAAGACTGTTAAGGAATTAGCCGGATATATAGAGGAACATTATCCAAAAGCAGTTACCAAAATACTAGGTAAAGAAAGAACCGAAATTAACAACCTACCACAAGAGCGCATTGCTGAAGCTAAAGTGTTACAAATGCGCTCCCTAATTCCTGCTCTTAGCAGCCCAATAGATGATGACAATAGCAAAAATCCACCAGCTATATTTATCCTTTCTCCTTATCGTAGCGGTTCCACCTTACTCCGCGTTATCTTAGGAGGAAATCCACAGCTTTTTGCACCTCCAGAATTGGAACTACTAGGGTTTAATATTCTTAGGGAAAGAAAGGCGAAATTTTCTGGCCGTTACAACTTCTGGATGGAAGGAACAATTCGCACCATCATGGAAATTAAGGGGTGTAATGCTGAAAAAGCGATCGCAATTATGGAAGAATTAGAAGAGAAAAATCTGACTAGCAAACAGTTTTACCGTCTTCTACAGGGATGGTTGGGAGATAAAATCTTAGTGGATAAAACTCCATCCTATTCTCTAGATTTAGAAACTCTAAAACGAGCAGAAATAAATTTTGATAACCCTCTATATATTCATCTGGTGCGTCATCCTTTAGGAATGATTCACTCTTATGAAGAAGCTAAAATTGAGCAAATATTTCCCTATCAAAATCCTTTCAATAATCGAGAACTTGCCGAACTCATTTGGCTGATTAGCCATCAAAATATCTGCGAATTTCTACAACAAGTTTCTCCCCAACGTCAGTATCAAGTTAAATTTGAAGACATCGTTAAGCAGCCACAGAAAACCCTAGAGAGTTTATGTCAGTTTTTAGGAGTAGAATTTAATCCTGATATGCTGCAACCCTACCAAGAGAAAAAGCATCGCATGACTGACGGTATTTATGCCGAATCTAGAATGCTAGGAGATGTAAAATTTCATCAACATCAAAGCATTAATCCTAACACCATTGAGCAATGGAAAGATTACTACAACACTGACTTTTTAGGTAATGTAACTTGGCAACTAGCAGAGTCTTTTGGCTATCCGAAAAATAACAATAATATTCCTCAAATTAGTCGAAAAAATCCCGCCGAACCTCAGACTTTCCCGGTTTCTTTTGCTCAACAGCGACTATGGATTTTAGCGCAATTAGAACCAGACAGCTCTTTTTACAATATGTTTAAAGCGGTTCATCTTCAGGGACGCATAAATATAGAAATTTTAGAACTTAGTCTTAACGAAATTGTCCGTCGTCACGAAATTCTACGCACTAATTTTAAGGAAGTAGCAGAAACTCCAGTACAGGTAATTGCTCCCCGCGCAACTCTGAAAATTTCGGTTGTGGACCTACAAGGATTATCAGGACAAGAACAGTCACAACAATTACAACTTTTAGCAACTGAGGATCAATTACAACCTTTTGACCTGACTAAGGGAATATTGCTAAGAGTCACCTTAGTGCAACTTAAATCAGAATCATCAGCTTTGTTATTGACCATGCACCACATTATTAGTGATGGTTGGTCAATGGGAGTATTGCTCAAAGAATTGTCAAGTTTATATCAAGGATTTTTGCTTGATGATGGTTCTGTTCTCTCAGAATTGCCGATTCAATATGCCGATTTTACAATTTGGCAACGACAATGGTTACAAGGAGAAACTCAAGGTTTTATCACCATCCAAAACCAAATTAATTACTGGAAACAACAGTTAGCCGCAGCCCCTCCTTTGCTAGAATTACCTACGGACAGACCCCGTCCCTCTGTGCAAACTTTCCGAGGTGGATGTTTTTCCTTCCAGTTAGATGCCAAACTGACAGCATCTCTAAAAGAACTCAGCCACAAATCAGCAACTACCCTATTTATGACGTTGATGGCGGCTTATGTTACTCTATTATTCCGCTATAGTGGTCAGGATGATATTCTGGTAGGAACACCGATTGCTAATCGCAACTATCAAGAATTAGAAGGATTAATTGGCTTTTTTGTCAATACCCTAGTGATGCGAACTCGCTTAGAAGGTAATCCCAGTTTTGAAGAATTATTAAGACAAGTGCGTTCTGTTTGTACGAATGCTTATGCTAACCAAGACGTTCCTTTTGAGCAGATTATCGAAACTTTGCAAATAGAGCGCAGTCTTAGTCACAGTCCTTTGTTTCAGGTCATGTTTGTTTTACAAAATGTGGCAATGGAGGAATTAGAAAATCCTGAGTTAAAAATATCGCATCTACCTCTAGATAATGTTAACGCCAAGTTTGATCTCACCTTACAAATGTGGGAAACAAATACAGAAGAAGGCAACTCTCTCCAAGGATTTTGGCAATATAATACAGATTTATTTGATCAAAACACAATTGCTCGCATGACTGGTCATTTTCAGACATTATTAGAGACAATTGTTACTAATCCGCAAGAGTCGGTAGGAACCTTGCCATTACTAACAAAAAAAGAGCGTTATCAACTGTTATTAGAATGGAATAATACTGATACACTATACAGTTATACTCAGTGTATTCATCAGTTATTTGAAGAGCAGGTAAAACGGACTCCTGATGCTGTAGCTGTAGTATTTAAAGATGAAAAATTAACCTATAATGAGTTAAATCATCGAGCTAATCAGTTAGCGCATTATTTGCAATCTTTGGGAGTAAAACCTGATCAATTAGTGGGGATTTGTCTTGAGCGTTCTTTAGAGATGATTGTGGGGTTATTGGGGATATTAAAAGCGGGTGGTGCTTATGTTCCTCTTGACCCAGAATATCCGATTGAACGGTTAAGCTTCATGTTAGAAGATGCTCAATTATCAGTGCTGTTAACGCAACAAAAGCTAGGAGAAACTCTACCTCAACATCAAGCTTCGATTATTTATTTAGATACCGACTGGGAAAAAATTGCCGAAAACAGCCATTCAAATCCAGAAAACACCGTCACTCCAGATAACTTAGCTTATGTTATTTACACTTCCGGTTCCACAGGTAAACCGAAAGGGGTGTTAGTCAATCACTCCAATGTCGTGCGATTATTTGCCGCTACAGATGCTTGGTATAATTTTAGTAGTCAAGATGTCTGGACTCTATTTCATTCCTACGCTTTTGACTTTTCGGTGTGGGAAATGTGGGGAGCTTTGTTATATGGTGGACGCTTGGTAGTTGTCCCCTACTTAGTGACCCGTTCCCCCGAAGCATTTTATCAGCTATTATGTCAAGAAAAAGTAACAATTCTTAATCAAACTCCTACCGCTTTCCGTCAGTTAATTCAAGCTGAAGAATCCTTAAAAGGAAGTTTTCCCCCCTTATCAAGGGGGGTTAGGGGGGATCGTTCATCGACAACAGATAACGATTTAAGCTTACGTTTGGTTATTTTTGGAGGAGAAGCTTTAGAAATTAACAGCTTACAACCTTGGTTTCAGCGCCATGGCGACCAATGCCCCCAATTAGTTAATATGTACGGAATTACGGAAACTACCGTTCATGTCACCTATCGACCATTAAGTATGACCGACTTGGATAGTACAGCTAGTGTGATTGGTCGTCCCATTCCCGACTTACAGGTATATTTACTAGACCAATATTTACAACTTGTACCGGTTGGTGTACCCGGGGAGATGTATGTGGGGGGTGCCGGAGTAACAAAAGGTTATCTCAATCGTCCTGAATTAACAACAGAAAGGTTTATTCCTAGTCCTTTTGAGAAGGATGAAGTGATCCCCCCAACCCCCCTTAATAAGGGGGGCAATGAGCCGTCAAAATTATATAAAACGGGAGATTTAGCCCGTTATTTACCTAAGGGAGAATTAGAATATTTAGGGCGCATTGACAATCAGGTTAAGATTCGGGGTTTTCGGATTGAGTTAGGGGAAATCGAAGCATTATTAGCATCTCATCCCCAGATTTGGGAAACAGTAGTAATAGTGAGGGATGATGCAACAGGAGATAAGCGTCTTGTGGCCTACATTGTGCCACAATCGGAAAAAATAATTACCATTAACGAAATACGGCAATTTCTGAAAGCTAAATTACCCGGTTATATGATACCTAATGCTTTCGTTATTTTAGATGCCTTACCCCTTACTGCTAATGGAAAAATAGATCATCGAGCTTTACCACCACCAGAATCTAGTAGTGAACCATCAGAAAAATATGTTGCTCCGCGTAACCCGATCGAGGATATATTAGTAACTGTTTGGTCAGAAGTGCTAAAAGTCGAGAAAGTGGGTATAAATGATAACTTCTTTGAACTGGGAGGCCATTCCCTACTAGCCACTAAATTAGTAGCACAGATCCGCGATCGCTTGAAAGTTGAACTTCCCCTACGTCAGTTATTCAACTCGGCCACACTAGCAGAATTAGCCCAAGGGATTGAACAGTTAAAACAGGAAAAATCCGATACCATCGTTCCAGCAATTTTACCAAGAAAAAGAAAATGAATTTTGAAGAATTACCCCTATCTTATGCCCAACAGCGTTTATGGTTCTTAGATCAATTAGAACCAAACAGTCCCTTTTATAATATTTCCTTGGCCTTGCATTTAGCAGGAAATCTCCAGGTAGATGTCCTCGAAAAAAGCCTACAAGAAATTATTCAGCGCCATGAGTCCCTCCGCACAAATTTCGCCACTATTGAGGGAAATCCTGTACAAGTAATTAAACCAGAAAGTAATTGGCAATTAACGCTTGTCAATGGGAAAGACAGCCCAAAATATCGAGAAGAGCAGGAAATAAAAAAATGGCTAGAAATTCACAGCCATCAACCTTTTGATTTAGCCAATGACTCCCTAATTAGAGCCACCCTACTTAAGTTATCAGACACAGAACATTTTTTGCTGATTTGTCTGCACCATATTGTCTCTGATGGTTGGTCAATGGGGGTATTTATTGAGGAATTGACAACCCTTTATAATGCCTATACTAAAGGTTTAGAACCTCTTTTACAAGAGTTACCAATCCAGTACGCAGATTTTGCAATTTGGCAAAGGGAATATTTACAGGGAGAAATCCGAGAAAATCAGTTAAATTACTGGCAAAAACAGTTAGCAGCAGCACCCGCTTTATTACATCTACCTACGGATTATCCCCGTCCTCTACAACAAAGTTTTCAGGGAGATCGCATAAAATGTATCCTTTCTCCAGAACTTAGTCAAGGGTTAAATAAGCTGAGTCGGGAAAAAGGTGTCACCTTATTTATGACCCTGTTAACCGCATTTCAGACCTTACTCTATCGTTACACAGGACAAACAGATATTTTAGTCGGTACTCCCATCGCTAACCGTACTCGTAGTGAATTAGCTGGGTTAATCGGCTTTTTTGTCAATACCTTAGTCTTAAGAACAGATTTAGCCAGAAATCCCAGTTTTAGCGAGTTATTAAAACAGGTACGAGAAACAGCAACGGATGCTTACGACCATCAAGATTTACCTTTTGAGATGTTAGTAGAGGCCCTACAACCTGAAAGAAATATGAGTTATACTCCTTTATTTCAGGTGATGTTTGGTTTAGATAATGAAATTGTAGATAGCATAGATTTAGAAGGAATAAAAGCCACTCGTCAGCCTTTAGAATTTAAGACATCTAAGTTTGACTTAAGTTTATCTATACAGGTAAAAGAAGCTGGATTAACTGCGATTTGGGAATATAATACAGATCTGTTTGACAAAAGCACAATTGAGCGATTATCAGGGCATTTTGTTAACCTATTAACTGGGATTATTGCTAATCCAGAACAAACCGTTAGCCAATTACCATTACTGACAGAAAGTGAGCGCAATCAGTTATTATTTGATTGGAATCAGACTGAAACTGACTACAAAAATGATTTATGTCTGCATCAGTTGTTTGAACAACAAGTAAAACAGAATCCACAGGTGATCGCAGTTAAATTAGAAGATGAATTTTTCACCTATCAAGAATTAAATAATCGTGCTAATCAATTGGCACATTACCTACAATCTTTAGGGGTAAAATCCGATAGTTTAGTCGGGATTTTTGTTGAACGTTCCCTAGAGATGGTTATCGGAATCCTGGGAATACTTAAAGCAGGGGGAGCTTACGTTCCTTTAGATATTAATTATCCAAAAGAGCGAATTACCTATATTCTTGAAGATACTCAACTTAGTATTCTCCTGACTCAATCACAACTTCTGGAACAATTACCAGCATTTCAAGGAACAACTATCTGTTTAGACCAAGACTGGTCAACAATTGCCAAACAGAGTACAGTTAACCCTTTGGTAGCAGTTGAGCAGCACAATTTAGCCTATATTATCTACACCTCCGGCTCCACAGGTCAACCCAAAGGGGTAATGATTGGACATCGCTCAGTAGTCAACTATATCCTGACTACTATTCGAGAGTATGGTATTACCTCAGAGGATCAAATTCTGCAATTTTCCTCTATCTGCTTTGATGCTTCCGTTGAAGAAATTTTTGTTAGTTTGTTATCGGGTGCGACCTTGGTATTACGAACAGAAGAAATGTTGCGCTCTAGTGAGGATTTTTGGCAATGTTGTCAAAAATGGCAATTAACAGTTTTGGGTATTCCTACTGCTTATTGGCATCAATTAGCCTCTGAATTAACCCCTGATACCCTGCCAATTCTCTCAAAGATTAAACTAATTGTCATTGGTGGGGAAGCCATTCAACCGGCAAAAGTACAGCAATGGCAAACAGTTACAGGCCAATATTCCCCTCTTCCTCGACTATTAAATGCTTACGGACCAACGGAAGCAACCATTGCGGCGACTTTCTCCGAATTTACTTCACCAACTATAACCAATGTTCCCATTGGGCGACCCATCAGTAATACTCAGGTTTATATTCTTGATGCTTTCTTACAACCTGTTCCTGTGGGGGTAGCTGGAGAATTACATATTGGCGGTGTCGGGTTAGCCAGGGGTTATCTCAATCGTCCAGAATTAACTCAAGAGAAATTTATCCCTAATCCTTTTGAGAAGGATGAAGTGATCCCCCCAACGCCCCTTAATAAGGGGGGCAATGAGCCGTCAAAATTATATAAAACGGGAGATTTATGTCGGTATTTACCCGATGGTAAAATCGAATATTTAGGACGGATTGACAATCAAGTAAAAATTCGGGGTTTTCGCATTGAATTGGGAGAAATTGAAACCGTTCTTAGTCAGCACAATGCAGTAAAAACGGCTGTTGTTATTGCCCAAGAAGATGAGATAAATCAGAAACGTTTAGTCGCCTATATTATTCCCCAAGTAGAGATTGTTTCCACCCAAAAGGAGGAAAATTCGCTTAATGTTACTGAACTGCGGCAATTCCTGAAAGCTAAGTTACCAGAGTATATGATTCCTAGTGCCTTTGTCATTTTGGAATCCCTACCCTTAACGCCCAATGGTAAGATTGATCATCGTGCTTTACCGGCTCCCGAATTCCAAAGCCAAGCGCAATACATTGCGCCGCGTAACCCCATTGAGGAGATATTATCCTCGATTTGGGGAAAAGTGTTAAAAGTTGCACAGGTGGGGATTCACGACAACTTCTTTGAGTTGGGTGGACATTCATTATTAGCAACGCAACTAATTTCGCGCATCCGTGAGGCTTTTCAGGTAGAAATGCCCTTACGCGAGTTATTTGTTGCACCGACAATCGCCGAATTAGCACAGGGAATAAAACGGCTTTCCGAAGGAGAACAACTAACTGAACTGCCGATTTTACCCAGGGACAAAGCAGCAGAACTACCCTTATCTTTTGCTCAGACTCGTCTCTGGTTTTTGGCTGAATTTGAGTCGAATAGTTCTTTTTATAATATCCCCCTAGCCTTGCGTTTAGAAGGAACTTTAAACTCAGAAATCTTAATCCAGAGTTTAGGAGAAATTTGCGATCGCCATGAGGCTTTACGCACCAACTTTATTACCGTTGATGGTATCCCTACCCAAGTTATACAAGCACGAAACTGGACAGTTACGGTTGTTGATTTACAGCATTTATCTGGTAGTGAACAAGTAATTGCGTCTCAAGAGTTAGCACAAAATCAAGCGATTCAACCCTTTGACTTAGCCGGTGAACCCTTAATCAGAATCACTTTAGTGGTGTTATCTGAAACGGAACATCTCTTATTAGTCTGTATGCACCACATTGTCAGTGATGGCTGGTCAATGGGGGTATTTCTTCAGGAACTAACCGCCCTCTATAATGCCTATATTCAGGGTTTATCTTCGCCTCTAAATCCCCTATCTATCCAGTATGGAGATTTTACCCTTTGGCAAAGACAATGGCTGCAGGGAGAGGTATTGCAACAGCAACTAGATTACTGGCAAAAACAGTTAGCCGGCGCACCGGCCCTCCTATCTTTACCAACAGATAGACCTCGACCCAATCAACAAAGTTTTGCTGGGGGACATTTACCCTTTAGCCTTTCTTGGGAATTAACCGAAAAACTGACCCAATTAACCCAGGAACAGGGTGTCACCTTATT
Source organism: Microcystis flos-aquae FACHB-1344 (assembly GCF_014698375.1). Classification (NCBI taxonomy): domain Bacteria; kingdom Bacillati; phylum Cyanobacteriota; class Cyanophyceae; order Chroococcales; family Microcystaceae; genus Microcystis; species Microcystis flos-aquae. The sequence goes on from NZ_JACJSW010000160.1 coordinate 24,882, forward strand.
TATGACCCTGTTAACCGCTTATGCTGTCTTACTTTACCGTTATACAGAACAGGAAGACATCTTAATTGGTACTCCCATTGCTAACCGTAATCGCAGTGAAATTGAAGGTTTAATCGGCTTTTTTGTCAATACTTTGGTCTTGCGAATTGACTTGTCAGGTAAGCCCAATTTTAATCAGTTATTGGGTCGAGTACGGGAAATGGCAATGGATGCCTATGCTCATCAGGATTTGCCCTTTGAAATGTTAGTAGAAGTCCTACAACCTGAACGAGATTTAAGTCACGCGCCTTTATTTCAAGTGGATTTTCTGCTGCAAAATAGTCCCCCGTCTCCCTTAGAACTAACAGGATTAACCGCCACTCCCCTCACCACAGAAAATGACACCGCCAAATTTGATCTAACCCTGGCGATGGAGAATACCGGTTCAGGATTACAAGGGGTATGGGAATATAATACCGATTTATTTGATCGCAGTACCATTGAGCGATTAACAGGGAATTTTATCACCTTGCTAGAAGCATTGGTTGTTAACCCGCAGCAGCCAATTTTCCAACTACCACTATTAACTGAAGTCGAGGCAAAAGAATTATTAGAAGAATGGAATGCTACCGAAAAAGACTATCCTTTCCATCATTGTGTTCATCATTTATTTGAAGAACAAGCGGCACGAACACCGGCTGCAGTAGCAGTGGTCTTTGAAGGTCAAGAATTAACCTATCAAGACTTAAATATTCAGGCGAATCAATTAGCCCATTATCTCCAATCTTTGGGGGTAAATTCAGAAGTTTTAGTTGGCATTTATCTAGAGCGGTCGCTGTTAGTTATTGTCGGATTATTAGCAGTTCTCAAAGCTGGAGGAGCCTATATACCTTTAGATCCAGATTATCCCCAGCAACGGTTGACTTATATGGCAGAAGATGCCCAAATTTCTCTACTGCTAACTCAAGAAAGTTTACTCGATTCTTTACCAGCAGAAGATGTGGGGGTAATTGTCTTAGATAAATTAGCCGAGATTTTGACAGTTCAAAGTCCAGAAAATCCCTTCAGTGAAGTGGTTCCAGAAAATTTACTATGCCTATTATATACATCTGGTTCAACCGGTAAACCTAAAGGAGTGATGTTAACCCACGCGGCCTTAGTTAATCATAGTTGGGGCATTAGTGAAGTATTCGGTTTAACAGAATCTGATCGCGTTTTACAGTTTGCTTCCTTTGGCTTTGATGTCGCTGCGGAAGAAATTTTCCCCACCTGGTTAAAAGGTGGCACAGTGGTCTTAAGACCAGGGCAAATGTTCCCAACTTTGACTGATTTTGCCGATTTTATCGAACAAGAAAGCCTCACCGTTTTAAATATTACCCCTGCCTATTGGCATGAATGGGCGCTCGCCGTTTCCCAATCATTAGCTACTGTACCATCCAGTCTGCGGGTCGTCGCCGTGGGAGGGGATGCAGTGTTACCAGAAACCGTCAATATTTGGCGACAAATGGTCGGAAAACGGGTTGAATGTATTAATGTATATGGACCTACAGAAGCGTCTGTAACCGCCATAGTTCATGACTTGCTAGATTATCAGTCAGAAAAAATCAATTCAGTGCTGATTGGTCGTCCCATTGCTAACACAAAAGCATATATCTTGGATCAAAATCTGCAACCTGTACCCATTGGCGTGAAGGGAGAATTGCATTTATGCGGTGTTCGTTTAGCGCGGGGTTATCTGAATCGTCCCGAATTAACTGCTGAAAAATTTATTGACAATCCCTTTGCTCATTCACCGTTCAATCGTTTGTATAAAACGGGAGATTTAGCGCGTTATTTACCCGATGGTAATATTGAATGTTTTGGCCGGATTGACAATCAGGTTAAAATTCGCGGATTCCGTATTGAGTTAGGAGAAATTGAAGCGGTACTTAACCAAAATATTGATGTACAAACATCTTGTGTGATTATTCGGGAAGATACCCCGGGGGATAAATATTTAGTCGCCTACATAGTAGCTCATTACGAACGGATACCGATGATTAGTGAACTGCGTCAGTTTCTGTCCAGTAAATTGCCTTTGTATATGGTTCCTCAAGCTTTTGTTTTTCTGGAATCTTTACCCCTTACTACTAATCGTAAGGTAGATCGTCGCGCTTTACCCGCACCAGATAAAATAGGAAATCGCCAGGATCAATATGTAGCACCACGCAATGGAATTGAGGAGATGTTGGTGCAAATTTGGACAGAAATACTCAAAATAGAGCAAGTGGGAATTTATGATAATTTCTTTGAAATTGGCGGCCATTCTCTCCTCGCAACTCAATTAGTTTCTCGGATTCGGAGTTTATTTAAAATAGAACTACCTTTGCGGAGTTTATTTGGTGCAGCTACGGTAGCCGAATTAGCGCATCTTATTGGACAATTACAGCAGCAAAATCTCACGCTAACAGTACCCCCCATTTTACCGAGAACTAAGGATACAGAACTACCTCTATCTTTTGCTCAACAGCGTTTATGGTTTTTAGATCAATTGCAACCAAATAGCGCTTTATACAATATACCGATGGTGTTGCATTTCCGAGGCAACCTCAATCAAAAGGCCTTAGAACAAAGTTTACGAGAAATCTGTGATCGCCATGAAGTATTACGGACTAATTTTGTCACGATTGATGGACAACCGACTCAGATTATTCAAACAACAAGGGAGACAATATCGGTCGTTGATTTACAAGATTTACCCATCCAAGAGCAAGCAGAAAAAACAGAGCAATTAAAGCAAAAACAAGCCACTCAACCCTTTGATTTAGCCAAAGAATCTTTAATCAGAATCACTTTAGTGGTGCTATCTGAGACGGAACATCTCTTATTAGTGTGTATGCACCACATTATTAGTGATGGTTGGTCAATCGAAGTATTTATTCACGAATTGACCAGCTTATATAATGCTTACACTCAAAATCATCCCGCAAATTTAGCTCCTTTACCGATTCAGTATGCAGATTTTGCACTCTGGCAAAAACAATGGTTACAAGGGGATGTCCTGCAAACTCAATTAAATTACTGGCAAAATCAACTAGCAAATGCACCTTCTTTATTATCTCTTCCCACAGACCACCCTCGACCTGCGGTGCAAAGCTTTGTCGGTACTCAGCAAGAATTTTCCCTTTCCCCCAAACTTAGCCAAGCTTTGAATGAATTGAGTCGCCAACAAGGGGTGACATTATTTATGACGCTGTTGGCTGCTTTTGATGCTTTACTGTATCGTTATACAGGGTCAAGTGATATTTTGGTAGGAACTCCCATCGCTAATCGTAATCGCGGTGAAATTGAGGGTTTAATCGGCTTCTTTGTTAATACTTTAGTGATGCGGACGGATTTATCAGATAATCCGAGTTTTAGTCAGTTATTAACCCGAGTTCGGGAAGTGACAATGGATGCTTACGCGCATCAAGACTTACCCTTTGAAATGTTAGTCGAAGCGTTGCAACCGGAACGGGATTTGAGCCATACTCCCCTATTTCAAGTCGCTTTTGTCCTGCAAAATACACCTAAGTCTGAGATTGCAATGACGGGATTAACGGTGACAGATTTGCCACCAGAAAATACCACAGCTAAGTTTGATTTAACCTTAGCTATGGTTAACACCGATGATGGCTTAAAAGGTGTCTGGGAATATAATACTGATTTGTTTGAGAGTAGCACTATTGAGCGATTATCAGGGCATTTTCTCAACTTATTAGGGGGAATTGTGGCCAATCCTCAAGCGCGGATTTCCCAATTACCCTTACTGACAGAAAGCGAGACTAATCAGTTATTAATTGAGTGGAACAATACTCAAGTTTACTATACTGAGTATAAGTGTATTCATCAGTTATTTGAGGAACAGGTAAAACGCACACCCGACGCGGTAGCGGTGGTCTGTTCCCAGCAACAATTAACCTACAATGAGTTAAATTGTCGTGCTAATCAACTAGCTCATTATTTGCGGAAATTAGGCGTAAAAGCTGATACTTTAGTCGGTATTTCCCTTGAGCGTTCCTTAGAGATGATTGTCGGATTATTGGGGATATTAAAAGCGGGTGGTGCATATCTACCTCTCGACCCAGATTATCCCAGTGAACGGCTACAATTTGCCATCGCTGATGCTCAACTGTCATTATTGCTAACTCAAGAGGGATTAATCGATAAACTACCCGAACATCAAGCGCGGCTAATCTTGTTAGACAGATTCACAGAAGAAATTAACCAAAACAGCCAAGATAACCTAACAGGAGTAGTAACAGCCAATAATTTAGCTAATCTCATTTATACCTCTGGTTCTACCGGAAAACCTAAAGGGGTAATGGTGGAACATCGGGGACTATTTAACCTAGCTCAAGCGCAAATTAAAACGTTTAACTTACAGTCAAACTCTCGCATTCTCCAGTTTGCTTCCCTCAATTTTGATGCTTCTATCTGGGAAATTATCATGGCAATAGGAGCAGGTGCAACCCTTTATTTAGACACAAAAGACGCTTTAATGCCTGGGTTGCCATTAATGGGGCGATTAAAAGATTATGGTATTACTCATGTTACTTTACCACCCTCAGCCTTAGCGGCTTTGCCCCTAGAAGAAATCCCAGAGTTACAAACAATTATTGTGGCAGGAGAAGCTTGTTCAGAAGAATTGATCAAACAATGGGCTACGGGTAGAAATTTCTTTAATGCTTATGGACCGACAGAAACCAGCGTTTGTGCCACGGTAGAAAAATGGACAGATGAAACCCTGAAAGTAACTATTGGTCGTCCCATTGCTAACACCCAAATTTATATCTTAGACTCCCATTTACAACCTGTCCCGATTGGTGTTCCGGGAGAATTACATATTGGTGGTATGGGATTAGCGCGGGGTTATCTCAATCGTCCCGAATTAACCCAAGAAAAATTTATCCCTAATCCTTTTGAGAAGGATGAAGTGATCCCCCCAACCCCCCTTAATAAGGGGGGCAATGAGCCGTCAAAATTATATAAAACGGGAGACTTAGCCCGTTATTTACCCGATGGTAAAATCGAATATTTAGGACGGATTGACAATCAGGTAAAACTGCGTGGCTTCCGTATTGAATTAGGAGAAATTGAGGCCGTACTCAACCAAAATGAGGCAGTACAGTCTTCTTGTGTGATTGTTCGTGAAGACAATCCAGGGGATAAACGTTTAGTTGCTTACGTCGTACCGCAACAGGAAAATCAACCGAAGAAAAAACCTCCAGTCACTTATGTTGTACCACAACAGAAAAATCTCACATCAGCCAAGAAACTAGAAAACAGATCAACAGACCAAGTAGAACTATGGCCATCCATAGCTGAATACTATGTTTATGACGACTTGCTGTATTATGCAATGACCAATGACCACCGACGTAACGATAGTTATAAAGTTGCTATTAATCAACTGGTCAAAGATAAAATAGTTGTTGAGATTGGCACAGGTAAGGATGCAATCCTATCCAGATTTTGTGTAGAAGGAGGAGCTAAGAAAATTTATGCAATTGAAAGAAATCAGGAAACTTGTCACGAAGCATTAGCTCAGATTAAAAAATTGGGATTAGCAGATAAGATAACCATAATTCATGGTGATGCGAATTTAGTAGAAATACCCGAACTCGCCGATGTCTGTGTTTCAGAAATTGTAGGAGCAATTGGTGGCTCTGAAGGTGCAGCTATTATTATTAATAACGCCCGACGATTTCTTAAACCAAATGGTTTGATGATTCCTGAAAGAAGCATTACTAAAATGGCCGTTGTCACTGTTCCTGATCAAATATTACATCATCCCCAATTTTCTCAAACTCCTGCTTATTACACGCAAAAAATATTTGAGCAAGTCGGCTATCCCTTCGACTTAAGGGTTTGTTTTAAGAAATTTCCTCAAGCCAATGTTCTATCCACTGTAGATGTTTTAGAAGACTTAAACTTTAACGAACATATTAGTCCAGAATTTTCCCATGAGGTAAACTTTGAAATCCAAAAAAATGGGCGAATGGATGGATTTTTAGTTTGGCTCACTTTGCAGACTATTGCTGGTGAAGAAATCGATACTCTCAAACATGAACATTGCTGGCTACCCGTTTATTTTCCAGTATTTGAACCGTCAATTCAGGTTGAGCGTGGAGATGTCATTAAAGCAGTTTGTGAGCGGACACTGTGCGAAAATAATTTAAACCCAGATTATGCGATTAAAGGTCATCTGGTCAAAAAGAGTGGAGAAATTATTGACTTTGAATATGTTTCCTATCACTATAAAAATAATTTCCGACAACGACCATTCTATCAACGCCTATTTCCTAATTATGATGAGAGTCAAAATAGTTACTCTGCAAACTTAGGTAAATCTTTGAAAGCTAATCTCAAGAATTTGTTACCCGACTATATGGTCCCAACGGCGTTTGTTCTTCTTGATGCTTTCCCCTTAACTCCCAATGGCAAAATCGACCGCCGCGCTTTACCTGTTCCCGATTTACAGAGCCAAGGTGAATATATAGCTCCCCGTAACCCCATTGAAGAAAAAATGGCGCAGATTTGGGGTGAGGTACTGAAATTAAAACGAGTCAGTATTGAGGATAATTTCTTTGAATTAGGTGGACATTCTCTGTTGGCAACTCAAGTTATTTCTCGATTACAGGAAACCTTTGAGATTGTTTTACCCTTGCGTTATCTGTTTGAATCTCCAACCATTGCTCAGTTAAGTGCGGTAATTTTAAAAGAACTGCAAACAGGTTTAGGGTTAAAGCTACCATCAATTGTACCCGTTAATCGAGAGGATGATATTCCCCTATCCTGGTCCCAGGAACGTCTCTGGTTTGTGAATCAATTAGAAGGGGAAAGTGGGGCTTATACTATTGATTTAACGATGCGTTTGCGGGGAAATATCAATATTAAAGCCTTAGAAAAAGCTTTCCAGGCAATTATTCAACGCCATGAACCCCTACGGACTCAGTTTAAGCTCAAAGATAACAAACCAATACAAGCGATCGCTCCCAATGTAACCTTCACCTTACCAGTTGTCAATCTGCAAAACCTCAGTCATTCTGAGCAACAGGTAAAAAACCTGTTATTAGCAGCAGCCTCCGAACCCTTTGATCTCGAATCAGGGTCAGTATTACGAGTCAAATTATGGCAAGTCAAGACAGAGGAATATGTACTATTATTAGCTATTCATCATATTGCAGCGGATGGTTGGTCAATAGGTGTTTTAATCGACGAATTATCGGTCTATTATCGAAGTTTCTGCACCGGTACAAAAGCAGATTTACCTACTTTATCGATACAGTATGCTGACTTTGCCCTGTGGCAGCGTCAATGGTTAACTAATGAAGTATTAGACCGTCAATTAAGCTACTGGAAGCAACAATTAACCGGGGTTCCCCTACTACACCAACTTCCCACAGACCGTCCCCGGCCAGCAATCCAAAGTTTTCGCGGTGGGACGGAGCGACTGCAACTAGATAGTCAACTAACGCAACAACTGAAAAAACTCAGTCAAGAGTCCGGTAGCACTATTTTTATGACATTACTAGCGGGTTTTGCTGTGTTACTATCTCGTTATAGTCAACAAACAGATGTGGTAATTGGTTCACCAATTGCTAACCGTAATCGCACCGAAATTGAAGGGTTAATCGGCTTTTTTGTCAATAGTTTAGTGTTAAGATTTGATTTATCTCAAGACCCGACCTTTGAGGATTTTCTCGCGCAGGTCAGACAAACTACTCAAGATGCTTACGACCATCAAGATTTACCCTTCGAGATGTTAGTCGAAAAATTACAAATTGAGCGTCATTTAGATCGTAATCCTTTAACACAGATAGTTTTTGCCCTTCAGAATGCTCCTAGTTCTCCCTGGGATTTACCCGGAGTAAACATTGAGGAGATACCATCAGGACTTGATTCAGTTAGGGTTGACCTAGAACTTTACCTCTGGGATGCACCGGAAGGATTGGGCGGTTTTTGCTCTTATAACAGGGATTTATTTGATGCTGAAACTATTGTCCGTATGATGAATCATTTTAAGACTTTGTTGGCGGCAATTGTGGAAAATCCCCGTCAATCAGTAGCTTCACTACCCTTATTAACCCCAGAGGAAGAGTATCAACTATTAGAGGAGTGGAATGAGACAAAAGCTGATTACTCCTATAACAAGTGTATTCATCAATTAATTGAGGAACAAGCAGCGCGTACCCCTGATGCAGTAGCAGTAGTCTTTGAAAATCAACAGTTGACCTATGCAGAATTAAATAGTCGGGCCAATCAACTAGCTCACTATTTACGCTCTTTAGGTGTAGAAACCGAGGTAATAGTCGGTTTATGTGTAGAGCGCTCTTTAGACATGATTGTGGCATTAATAGGCATCCTTAAAGCCGGTGCTGCCTATCTACCCCTTGACCCAGAATATCCTCAAGAACGCTTACAATTTATGTTAGAGGATAGTCAAGTACCCTTATTACTAACCCAAAGTTTACTGATTGATAAACTCCCAAATCATCGAGGCAAAACCATCTTTTTAGCTGAAACTTGGCAAGAAATTAAACCAATGAACCGGGATAATTTGACGGGGAAGGTAACAGCTTCTAATTTAGCTAATGTGATTTATACTTCTGGTTCTACGGGTAAACCTAAAGGGGTGATGGTTGAACATCAAGGGTTATGTAACTTAGCTTTGGCGCAAATTCAGACTTTTGCTGTGTCTTCTCAGAGTCGAGTGCTTCAATTTGCTTCTTTTAGTTTTGATGCCTGTATTTCAGAAGTTCTCATGGCTTTGGGAGCGGGAGCGAGACTTTATTTGGCAAGTAAAGAAAATTTAATGCCCGGTTTACCCTTAATCAAGCAATTACGGGAGAATAAGATTACTCATATTACTCTACCGCCATCAGCTTTAGCGGTACTACCTTGGGAAAATCTTTCCTCTCTGCAAACTATTATTGTCGCCGGGGAAGCTTGTTCTCCTGAATTGGTGAAAAAATGGTCCCAGGGACGAAATTTCTTTAATGGTTATGGACCCACCGAAGGAAGTGTTTGTGCAACGGTAGCTAAATGTACGCCGGTTGATGAAAAAATAACTATTGGTCGGCCAATTCCTCATGTGCAGGTTTATATTTTAGACTCGCATTTACAACCGGTTCCTATCGGTGTACCCGGGGAATTACATATCGGAGGAGCAGGAGTAGCCAGAGGTTATTTGAATCGCCTAGAATTGACAGCAGAGAAATTTATCTATTTAGAAAATAAGGAACAGTTAAAAGGCAAACGCTTGTATAAAACAGGAGATTTAGCTCGTTATTTACCTGATGGAAAAATTGAATATCTGGGACGAATTGACAATCAGGTTAAAGTAAGGGGTTTCCGCCTTGAATTAGGGGAAATTGAAGCAGTTTTGAGCCAACATCCCCTAGTACAAGAAGCGGTTGTGATAGCTCGCGCTGATCAGGCAAGTGATCATGATCATGACCAGCTTAATACTAATTTGGTAGCCTACTTAGTTCCGGCTCTCAAGGGTCAAGTATTGCCCCAACAGCTTGCTCAATGGCAGAGTGAATATGTTAGTGATTGGCAAAAGATTTACGAAGAATCCTACAGTAAACCCCAACCTCAAACCGAGGACCCCACTTTTAATATTAGTGGTTGGAATAGTAGTTATACGGGACAAGCTATTCCCGCAGCAGAAATGCAGGAATGGGTAGATCAGACAGTGAGCCGAATTTTGGCAGATCAACCACCGCAACGAGTGTTAGAAATTGGTTGCGGAAGTGGCTTATTGCTATTCCGTGTGGCGAAACATTGTCAGGAATATTGGGGAGCCGATTATTCCGCTGCTACTATTAATAACCTAGAACATTTATGTGGCACAATTGAGGGTTTAGAGGGCAAAGTAAGATTATTACACCGAACAGCAGATGATTTTACCGGCATTCCCCAAGCTACTTTTGATCGAGTAGTAATTAACTCTGTTGTTCAGTATTTCCCTAGTGTGGATTATCTATTACAAGTTATCGCAGGAGCAGTCAACACGATTGCAGATCGGGGTAAGATTTTCCTAGGTGATATCCGTAGTTTGTCCTTACTAGAGCCTTACCATGCGGCGGTACAGTTAGCTCGCACTGAAGCTAATAAAACCCTTGAAGAATGGCAAAAACAGGTGAATCAAAGTGTAGCTACCGAAGAAGAATTGTTAATTGCACCTCAGTTCTTTATCGCGCTTAAACAACGTTTTCCGCGAATTTCTTGGGTAGAAATTGCCCCGAAACGGGGTCAGGCTGACAATGAGTTAACCCAATTCCGCTATGATGTTACTTTACATCTGGATACTGATGGGCAAAAAACGACAATTCCTTGGCTAAATTGGCAGCGGGATCGGTTTTCTTTAGCGCAACTACAAGATAAACTAAAACTGGAACAACCAGAATATTTAGGTATCAGAGATGTACCCAATCAACGATTACAAAAGGCGCTACAAATTTTAGACTGTTTAGAAAATCCTCCTGGGGTAACAACGGTGGGAGAATTGCGGCAATTGTTAGCAAAAAATAGCGGGATAGGGATTAATCCTGAGCAAATGTGGCAACTGGGAGAACAGTTAGGTTACACTGTTCATCTCAGTTGGTGGGAAGGTAGTCAAGATGGTTCTTTCGATGTGGTTTTCTGTCGCCAGAATGCCATCCTAGAACCGATAATAAGTAAAGTTGATCAACAACCATACCCCAATTTTTGGGATGATGAGACGATTATTCCCAAATCCTGGACTGATTATACGAATAATCCCCTATATGGTAAATTAGTCCAGAAGCTGATACCACAGGTGCGGGAATTTGTCCAACAAAAGCTACCTAGTTATATGGTTCCCCAGGCTTTTGTTTTGCTTAATACCCTACCTTTGACTCCTAATGGTAAAGTAGATCGGCTGGCTTTGCCTACACCCGATACAGCTACACGCAATTTAGCTACGGGATTTCTCGCACCTCGTACCCCGATTGAAACTCAAATGTCTCAAATTTGGAGTGAAGTTTTGGGAGTCGAACGTATTGGAATTAAGGATAATTTCTTTGAATTGGGAGGACATTCTTTGTTAGCAACTCAGGTTATTTCCCGTTCCCGCGATCTTTTCTCGGTGGAATTGTCTTTACAAAATCTGCTGGAATACCCAACTATCGCTAATTTAGCCCAAATTATTGAAGTTCTTACCGTTGCACCGGGAGAAACAGCTATGACTGAAACCTTAGAAGATTATGAGGATGGTGAATTATAAAAACAGTTAAAGTTTTAGCTGATATCAATAGTTTAGCAAGACAGTTAAAACGGCAAAGGACAAATATTGATCCTAGTCAATGGCAATCTGATGTACTTTTACATCCTCAGGGCAAACTTCGTGATTTAGAGCTAATTTAACAACAACTTTGGAGGCAATTGGTAAGTGAAAGTAGGAGATTTTTTAGCGTATTTGAAGGGTTTAGAGATTAAACTATGGCTGGAAGGCGAAAAACTTCGTTTTCAGGCTCCCAAAGGGGTTATGACCCCAGAAATTAAAGAAGAAATCGCCGCCAAAAAAACTGAAATTTTGGACTTTTTAAGAGCGGCAAAAATCCCAACTAATACTGTTGATTTAGAGATTATTCCCGTGTCACGGGATCAGGATTTACCCCTCTCTTTTGCTCAACAACGACTCTGGTTTCTGCAGCAACTTTCTCCCGATAGTCATTCCTATAATCTGTTGGAAGCTTTGCGGTTAGAAGGCTCCCTCAATCTGTTGGCTTTAGAACGAAGTCTCAGTGAACTGATTCGCCGTCACGAAATTTTAAGAACCACTTTTACCATGGTAGAAGGGCAACCAATTCAGCGCATTGCTCCCCCTTCAACCGTAAGTTTACCCCTGGAAGATTTACAAAATTTATCAAAGAATGAACAAACAGAACATCTGCAAGAAATAGCGATTGCTTTCTCCTTAAAACCCTTTAATCTAGCCAAGGAATCATTAGTCCAATTTAAGTTAATTAAACTCAGTTCCCAAGAGTATGTATTGCTGTTGAAGATGCACCATATTATTTACGATGGTTGGTCTTTGAGCATCTTCTTTGATGAATTATCTCAACTTTATGCGGCCTTTGTCCAGGGTTTGCCTTCCCCTCTCGCTAAATTATCGATTCAATACGCCGATTTTGCTGTATGGCAACGTCAATGGCTCACCGGTGAAGTTTTGGAGCGTCAACTTAATTACTGGCAAAAACAGTTACAAGATGCACCTACTATTTTAGAATTGCCGACGGATTATCCCCGTCCTCCAATTCCTAGTTTCCGGGGTGATGGACAGGTTTTTCGCCTGAATCAAGACTTAACGCAACGCCTCAAAAGGTTAAGTCAGGAGTCAGGAGCAACACTATTTATGACTTTACTGGCGGCTTTTTTTGTCCTAATTTCTCGTTATAGTGGTCAATTAGATGTTTTGGTAGGTTCTCCCATCGCTAATCGTAATAGTTCGGCAATTGAGAAATTAATGGGCTTTTTTGCCAATACTTTGGCTTTAAGGGGTGATATGTCGGGAAATCCGAGTTTTCTGGAGTTATTAGAACGAGTAAAGCAAACAACTTTATCAGCTTATGCCCATCAAGATTTGCCTTTTGAAATGTTAGTAGAAAAATTACAATTAAACCGAGATTTAAGTCACAATCCTTTGATACAGGTGATGTTCTCACTGCAAAATACTCCCCAATCTGAGGCAAGTTTATCTGGCTTAAAGATGGAGAGTTTGCCTTTATCTGTTGAGATTAAAGCGCGATTTGATTTAGAGGTAAATTTTTGGGAAGTTTCTGATCGTTTAGAAGCGGTTTGGTGTTATAGTACGGATTTGTTTGCTGCCCCCACTATTAACCAAATGGGGCAACATTTTCAGAATCTCTTAACTGCGATTGCAGCTAATCCCAATATGGGAATTTTTGAGTTATCGATGTTAAGTGATGAAGAACGTTATCAATTGTTATCATTGTGGAACGAAACTCACACAGATTATCCCTCTGATAAATGTATTCATCAATTATTTGAAGAACAGGTAAAACGCACACCCGATGCGGTAGCAGTGGTATGTTCAGAGCAAAAATTAACCTACAATGAATTAAATTGTCGTGCTAATCAATTAGCCCATTACCTGCAAAAATTAGGAGTAAAACCAGAGGAATTAGTGGGGATTTGTCTAGAGCGTTCCTTAGACATGATTGTGGGATTATTGGCTATTCTTAAAGTCGGTGGAGCTTATGTTCCTATTGACCCAGATTATCCCCAAGAACGCATTAGCTTCATGCTCCAAGATACCCAAGTTAAAATAATATTAACCTGCGAATCTTTACAGAATTCCTTGCCAAATCATCAGACTATTGTTATCTGTTTAGATAAAGATTGGCAACAAATTAATCAGGCAAGTCCGGAGAATCTGAACAGCACAGTTTCTGCGGATAATTTAGCCTACGTTATTTATACTTCTGGTTCTACAGGTAAACCTAAAGGTGTTGAGGTTATTCATCGTAGCGTTAACCGTCTTTTGTTTGGCGTAAATTACGCACATCTGGATGCAACACAAAGATTTTTACAAATGGCTCCCATTGCTTTTGACGCTTCTACCTTTGAGATTTGGGGTGCTTTATTACATGGTGCGAGATGTGTGATTTTTACGGAAGATATTCCTACCGCTACAAGTTTAAGAAATGCAATAGACAAACATGGCATTACTATTTTATGGCTAACGGCTGCTTTGTTCAATAAGATTATTGACGATAATTCCCAAGCTTTATCAGGAATTAAACAGCTACTAATTGGTGGAGAAGCACTTTCAGTTGCTCATGTTCATAAAGCACTGGAAACTTTGCCATTGACGCAAATTATTAATGGATATGGACCAACAGAAAGTACAACTTTTACCTGTTGCTATCCTATTCCTAAACAACTAGAGGCAACAATAAAGTCAATTCCCATTGGTTGTCCAATCTCCAACACACAGGTTTACATTTTAGATAACTATCTCCAACCTGTCCCGATTGGTGTAGTAGGAGAATTACATATTGCTGGTGCAGGATTAGCCAAAGGTTATCTTAACCGTCCCGAATTAACCCAAGAAAAATTTATTCCTAATCCTTTTGAGAAGGATGAAGTGATACCCCCAACCCCCCTTAATAAGGGGGGCAATGAGCCGTCAAAATTATATAAAACGGGAGACTTAGCGCGTTATTTACCCGATGGTAATATTGAATATGTAGGACGGATTGACAATCAAGTAAAAATTCGCGGTTTCCGCATTGAATTGGGAGAAATTGAGGCTGTACTTAGTCAAAATCAGGCGGTACAGTCTTCTTGTGTGATTGTTCGTGAAGACAATACCGGGGAAAAACAGTTAGTTGCCTATATTGTACCTAAGCTAGGAGTAAAGCTAACAAGTGGCGATTTGCGTCAATTTCTTAGCCATAAATTGCCCGGTTATATGGTTCCTGGTGCTTTTGTGCTACTGGAGTCTTTCCCTTTAACAGCTAACGGAAAAATTGATCGTCGTGCGTTAAAAGCTCCTAGTAATACCAGTGATTCAGACAGATTTATTGAAGCGCGTAATCAGTTAGAATTAAACCTCGTGCAAATCTGGTCAAAAGTGCTAAAGATTGACAAAATTAGCGTGCATGATAACTTTTTTGACCTCGGTGGTCATTCCCTTTTAGCTCCTTATTTAATCACCCAAATTCAAGAACAGTTAGGCAAAGAAATTGCCGTAACTACAATATTTCAAAACCCAACTATTGAACAGTTAGCGACCATTATCCAAACCGATGCAGATTCCTCTAACCAGTCTTGTGTGGTTCCCATTCAACCCCAGGGTTCAAAGCCTCCTTTCTTCTGTGTTCCAGGCGCCGGGGGACGACCATTTTATTTTTACCATTTAGGACGTTGTTTAGGAAAAGATCAACCTTTCTACAGTTTTGAAAATGATCTCTATCAACAGTTTGGAGAAATCACTCGCATTGAGGATATAGCCAGTATTTATCTTAAAGCCATGCAAGATTTACAACCCCAAGGCCCCTACTTTTTGGGAGGACATTCCTACGGTGGTAATGTGGCTTTTGAAATGGCTCAACAGTTGGTTAATCAGGGTCAACAAGTGGCATTACTAGCAATCATTGATTCTTCAGCACCCACTTATAAAGACAAACAAATTTTGCTTGATTATATTAATTGGGATCATGCGCGATGGTTAGCTGAAGTCAGCAAAGGTATCGAAGTTTATTTAGATAAAACCATCGATATTTCCTATAAAACTCTTCAACTCTTAACAGTGGAGGAACAATTAAGATACGCCTTAAACTTTTTTAAACTGGCTAATATGCTTCCTCCCAATGCGGAAACTAGGCAGCTTGAAAAAATTGTCCAAGCCTATAAAACTAGCTGTTTATGTCTGATTGATTATCTCCCTAAACAGATTTATCCTGGTAAAATTACGATTATACGGGCCAGGGAGGAATTAGCTGATGATCCAAATAAAGATTTAATAGCTGGAGATTGCGAGGATTCCTCTTTAGGCTGGAGTGAATTTTCTACAGAGCCAGTTGAGATTCATTTCGTCCTAGGAAATCATGTCTCGATTATGGTAGAACCCCATGTCCAGATTTTAGCCGAAGAGTTAAAAGTTTGCCTTGAGATTTGATACCAAACCCGTTTTTAAGACTATGGTTAACTCCCAATCCAACTTGAAAAACCCAGTTATCAATTGTTTCTCCCCAATCTCATCTATCTTTTAAACAGGATTTAATCTAAGAACTGACGATTTTCTACAAGTTGTGTGAACGGTAAGACTAATGTAAAATGCTGCAAGGCATCTGATTGCTAGACAGCCGATTTGTATTCTTTTGCCTTACCATGGATTTTATATGAGTGAAATCCCGACCAACCAATCCAACTTAGTGATTTTAGGAGTCTCATCAATGACGGAAACTACTGAAACGGCCATTCCCAATGATTTTCTCGGAATTAATCCCACAGAAATCAACAAAAAACTTGTCTCCTGGGGAATTTCTCTGGATGAAGTTGTTCAAAAACTTGCTTCTCTGGGACTCCCCGGCATTATTTTCATTATTGCTGTTGCCGCATCTGGTGGTACTGCCTATCCTGCGATTTACGCACTTTTTGGGTTAGGCGGTCCGCTGGGACTAATTGGTGGACTTGGGGTCTTAGGCATCTCTACCATTATTGGTGACATTGTTACGGGTTATGGCATTGAGGCACTGCTTAAAACGGTCTATCTCAAACGTCGTGAAACAGAAACTCAAGAATATCTCATCAATGAGGTGGAAGGTTTGCCAATTTCTCAAGTTCTAAAACTTAACCTTAAAAAGGCTATTGAAGTAGAAATTGCTGCCGAAGAACCCATTGCTCCGAAAGAAGTCGAAATTGCTGAAGAGTAGTTGTGACTTGACTAAGCACTTTCTCCCCCCGCTGCCCTCACCGGCAAATTGACTTTTTCAGCAAACCCTAAATACAACAAAAAACCGCCATAAATCTTACTCCTGCTTGACTTATGGCGGTAGTTTATTTCTGTCTGAATTACTGAAAGCAATCTTTAAATTAATTAACTATCTTCCCAGTCAGAAGGCCATTTCCAAGTCCAAACGGGAGCCGGTTCAGAATCGGGGGGGGAATCGGGAGTCGGAGCCTCGTCTTGGTCCGCAGACAAAAAACGAGCAAAGAAGGGGATTGCTTTACTCTGTTCGCTATTAGGATAATTCATGGTCATTCCTAGTTTTGAGTGGCAGCTTTTTCAAGATAGCTGCGATTACCTTGCGATAGTAACATATATTGCCGTCTTACTCAAGTCAAATACTTGGTGAACTACCTACACTTTTCTTGCGGGTAAGTGTAGGTTTCCTAGCCAACAGATAGCGGAATCGTGGATTTCTTGCGTCCTCTCCTACCCTATCCGATTTCCAGTTGGCTATCGTTATTATCGATCTGACTGTCTAACAGTATTTGCGTAGGTTTCCATTCCCCATCCATTGTTTGACAAGTACACACCAACCATACGGATTGCTCTCCATCCCCGAACTCAAGGTGACAATCTTGGCAGGTTTCTTGGAAGTTTTGATCCCCGAACTGCAATTCCCCATCTATATTACCGATATGGTCACTAAGCCTCAGTTCGGTAGGGAGCCATTCTCCATCGCGAGCTTGGCACTCAGCACTCAGGATTGTGCTGTTAGGGTCGTAGTTGATACTGCTACAAGTGTGCGAAAAATTAGGCATGACAACTCTGTGTTTTAAAAAACAGTATGATTCAGCATAGTGCCTTAACGGCCGACATTCCGCACATCTTCATATACTTTTATATATTTTTACATTCCCCAAGATGTTTTGACGAAAAACCTTCATTGTACAAACTACTATTAAGAACATTTTCAATAATTGATTTTTTCTGAGAAAAAAATTGACAATTCTTCACCTTGATCAAAATCCATGATTGTAGCTATAATCTTTACTGGCAAAGGATTGTAAGCAATATATTAGTAAAAATTATTAATTGAATGTTAAGAAGTGCGGAAAGTGGGTACTTCCCGCTCTACTAAGCCAAATCGTGTTAAACTAATGTAGTTTTTGCCGAAACAGTTAAGTGAGTTTAACAATGGATAAAAATGAATGGATTAGTAGATTCGATGATTTAATTTGTAGTCCTTCGATTCGAGAGTTTTATGGTGAAAGAGAGTTTTTTAATGTCGGTTATTGGCTCTCCCATACTCAAGATCAACAGGAAGCATCCTCTACTCTGATGGAGAAACTTTTAGAATTTATTCCCAACAAACAGGGAACAATTCTTGATGTTGGCTGTGGTTTGGGAGCAACTACCCATTATCTTCTCAAATATTACCCATTGACAGCAATTGTGGGGATTAACATTTCTCCGACACAAATTGCCAGAAGTCTCTTGAATTTTCCCGAGGGTAAATTTCTGTTAATGGATGCGGTAGAGATGGATTTTGCCGATCATTCTTTTGAGCAAATTATTTGTGTAGAAGCGGCTTTTTATTTTAATACTAGGCGGCAATTCTTGCAAGAAGCTTGGCGAGTATTAAAGCCGGGGGGAACCTTAATTCTCTCAGATCTGAGTTTTGCCACAACGGAACTTTTAGGGGATTGGACAGTTCCCCAAGCAAACACGGTCAAAGATAGGGCAGAGTATCAAAATCTTTATCAACAGGCAGGGTTTAAAGATGTTCAATTTGTCGAGGTGACGGAGGAGTGCTGGTTCAGACATTTTCGCCATCTTAAGTCTTGGTTAACAGAGGAATTGCAATCGGGAAAATTAGACGAAGAAACCTATAATTTAAACATTAAGGCTCTGGATAATTTGCTAAGTTCCTCGGCCATAACTTATTGGTTAGTTGCCGCCCAAAAGCCAGTCAATATACTGTAATAGTTGTAAGTTTTTCTTGAATTTTTGGAGACAAAAAAATGTTTGATTCCTTATCGGGTAAAAAAGTCGTTATTATTGGTGCAAGCTCCGGGATTGACCTAGCGATTGCCGAAAAATTGCTCTCCCTGGGGGCAAAAGTGGTGCTTTCCCATGCTTCTCAAGAGAAATTAGCTGCCGCTGTTGCCCTAATTTCCGGGGAGATTGAAGCCAAAACTGTTAATTTTTTAGAAGAAGATTCTGTTAATGCCTTTTTTGCAGAAATTGGCAACTTTGACCATTTAGTAGTCACCTCTCTGGGAGACAGAAATATGCCGCGAGCCTTATTAACCGAAATGACCGCAGAAACGGCCCGGGGAGGTATGGAGAAATTCTGGGCAACCTTTTTAGCAGTGCGTGGCTCCCTGAAAACTTTGGCCAAGGACGGTTCTATTACCCTGACATCCAGCGTCACTATGTTCAAATATTCCAAAATGGGCGGAATTTCCGTCATAGCCGCCGCTAATAGTGCCGTAGCCGTATTTGGACGCGCCCTCGCCCTAGAACTCGCTCCTATTCGCGTTAACGTTGTTGCCCCCGGATTAATAGAAGATACAAGCATCTGGACCAGTCAAGGTGATTCGGAACGCTCCGACCTGAGCAAATGGGCGGTTTCTGCTCTACCTGTCGAACATTTAGGGCAACCCGAAGAAGTCGCCCTAGCAGTATTGAGTTTGATTATCAACCCCTATATGACAGGGGTGGTTTTACCCGTGGACGGTGGAGTTACTCTTTAATCCCTAACTGGACTTAAACCCTCAACCCGGGAAAGTGATACTAAATCCTGTTTAAAGGGTATAGGAGGGAGTGGGAAGTGGGTTTTTAAAGTTGCATTAAGGGTTGATCATAGTACATAAGTTCGATTTTTTTGCGATCGCTTGTCAGCCGCGCTCGATCATTGAAAATCTAACATAGAACTTGTAGATTTTTCTACCCATCCTAGCCGATTTTTTACGTTGTAAACTGCCAGTTTTACCATATTCATGCTCGCAGATATTCTGTAAGGATTTGCTGGCTTTTTAGGGTTAGGATCTATTTTAACGACATTTCCACTCCAAAGATCACTACCAGTTGCCCAGTCTAATCCAGCCAACAATGAAATTTTAGCACTATCAAAACTGTTGTTATTTTCATCATAAATATCGTGCAACAAGTATCCTAATATTTCTAAGCCTACACTACGTCCTAAAATACAACTTGTCTGAAATTGAGTTAACTGATCAACGGTTAATTTATCTGTGCTATTCTCCGCTATTTCTCTAGTTTGAGAACACTCATGAAAAAACTGATTTAAACATTTAGATAAAACCTCAGATGATTCTTCAACGCTTATCTCTGTTAAATCAGAACTAATGTCGTTATCAAATGCTAAACTTACTAATTTAGCCACATAGTTAAATGTATAAATAAGTTTCTTTTTTAACGAAGTTTGATCTTTGATAGCTTCTGTTTTACCATCAAACATAGACACTTGATAGAGTAAATTTTTAGTAATACCCACCCGTCCTTCAAATTCACCAAAGGAAAGGAGTAATGATTTATCTAAAGGTCTTGTTTGAGCCATATCTCTAAAATCAGTTTGGCATTGTCTAAAATCCCCTTCCAAGACCAAAGTAATAGGAAAATCATTATCACCGATTAGTTCCCCCTCAGAATTTGTAATCAATTCGTGAATAGCGCGTTTACGATGTTGACCATCTGTAATATCTAATTTGATTCCACGCCCAATTACAACCAAGCATAGCCCACGAGCAAGATCGATCAGCTTAATTTTTTCTGGATCAACATTAGCTGTTAGAGTTCCTAAAATCCATGGTTTATCTTGTTTAATCCGCTTAAGGATATATTCTTTAACTTCCTCTGTATGTCCTTGAACCTCTGGGCGATTTTTTCCTGAATCGGGATCGTTCCCTGTAGATGGCTTTGCTTGGAGCAAGGTTGGTAAATCATGAGCGGGAACGTTTATTTGAACCATTTTTCGTTTTCCTTGTTGGAAAACTAGCCCAAGATAGCATTTCTCTCTGTAATGCTCAGAAAAGTAGTATTCCAGTACCTGATTCAGTTGTTGAGTCAAATCTGAAGAATGAGCTGCAATATCAGACATAATAGAAAAAAATACCAAAAAACACTCAATAATCATATATTATAGCAGTTATCTTAATGATGAGGCACGAAGTTTTCGTTTTGGGGAATAGGGAACGCCAGAATAGGGAACAAGGAACAGCAGCTGATCGCCCAAGGATGATGCCAAATCCCGTCATACTTCATCTTTAGGCGAAACTCTGTAGTCATCCTTGAGACACTCAGTATCGAGAGAAATACGGACTTTTTATGACAGATACCCTCAAATCAGATAAGTCGCCTATCCGTACTATTGCGGAGTTTGTCGAGGAGTTAAATTATTTAACTCAAGAAATACAGGAATTATACTGTGCAGATACTATTCCTTGGGTTGTGGGAGTATCATGGGGAAAAGATAGTACAAGTATATTGCAGTTAATCTGGAATGCGATCGCTGCCTTACCATTAGAGAAGCGACACAAAACCATTCATGTCATCACTACCGATACTTTTGTTGAAAACCCAATTGTTTCTACTTGGGTACGCAGATGTATTAGACAGCTTACAGAAGCGGCAAAACAGCAACAAATGCCTGTTAAATCGCATCTACTGCATCCTGAAGTTGACGCTACTTTCTGGGTTTGTTTGATAGGAAAAGGATATCCTGCTCCAAGGCACGGCTTTCGTTGGTGTACTGATCGCATGAAAATTCAGCCTGTCAATAACTTTATTCGCAATTTAGTCAGAGTTCATTGTGAAACTATTGTTGTGCTAGGAATTAGGAAGGCTGAAAGTCAAGCGCGAGCAATCACCATGAAAAAACATGAAATAGGTAGAGTTCGTGACAGATTAAGCCCCAATGGACGTTTAATCAACTCTTTGATTTATACTCCCATAGAAGATTGGCGTACTGATGAAGTATGGATGTACTTAATGCAGTGGGAAAATCCCTGGGGAGGAGATAACAAAGAATTATTAGCAATGTATCGAGGAGCGACTGCGGATAATGAATGTCCCCTAGTGGTAGATACTTCCACTCCTAGCTGTGGAGATTCGCGCTTTGGTTGTTGGGTTTGTACGTTGGTGAATAAAGATAAATCGATGGAGGCAATGATACAGAATGACGAAGAAAAAGAATGGTTACAACCACTTTTAGAGCTTCGCAACGAATTAGACTTAAAAAACGACAGAGAAAGGCGAGATTTTCGCCGTATTTATGGCAAGGTTGAACTTTTTGGTTCAGACAAGATCGAACCCATACCGGGACCCTATACTAAACAATGGCGAGAATATTGGCTGAGAAGGGTATTAGAAGCTCAGGAGAGCGTGCGTACTAATGCCCCAGAGGAGATGAAAGATATTACCCTAATTACCACGGAGGAACTCAGCGAAATTCGCCGGATTTGGAGGGAAGAAAAGCACGAATTTGATGACCAATTACCGAAGATTTATAAACAAGTGACTGGAGAAACTTTTCAAGACCCGCGACCGGGGGCGGATAATAATCTTTTGGGGAGTGAAGAATGGGATATACTCGCGGATATCTGTGCCGAGGATTCCATGCACCTAGAATTATTGGCTAAACTTATCGATACAGAACGTCAATATTTTCTCAAAATCTCTCGCAAGGGTATTTACAAAGACCTAGAAAAATGCTTTGAATCTAGTTCTCGTAGTAAAGAGGAAGCGATCGAAAATGCTCGTTATGTCTATGATCTAAAGAATGCTGCTCAAAGTGGCAATATTGCTCAGGTGAAAGAACAACTCAAAGAGAGTTTTAGTGAACCGGAAAAAGACCCGCAAAAACAGTTAACTTGGGCCAGTATGAAGTTCCCTACAACCGTTGAGGAGGAAGAATAACGGGTTTATTTTACCCGTAAACGTCCCTAGATTTTCCCGGCCGCATTTCCCCTATCTAGTCTTTCCGGTAAACTGGCGATCGAGTGGACTATCAATAAAATTACTGTTTCTCGACGACGAGATGAAACCCTACCAAAAAATTCCTATTCGTGAATGTGGGGAACCCCTAGTACCTATACCCGCAGATAAATTTGTTATCCCTTCTCCCCACGCTTACGAGAAATTGGGGGCCAATTATCGGGGTAAATCTCCCTATTTTTTGCGACAAGGGGTGTTAAATGCTCTGATTGACGCTCAAAACCGCCTGCAAGTCTATCAACCTGGTTGGCAAATTTTGATTTTTGATGCCTATCGACCGGTGGAAGTGCAACAATTTATGGTCGATTATAGTTTTCAGACTCTCCTAGACACAAAAGGATTAGCCAAAGAGAAACTATCGGAGGCAGAAAGTCAAGCGATTTTAACAGAAGTTTACACTATTTGGGCGGTTCCCAGCGATAATGCCGCCACTCCGCCTCCCCATAGTACCGGAGCGGCGATCGATATTACCCTGGTGAACGAGAAGGGACAAGCCATCGACATGGGGGGAGAAATCGATGAGATCAGTGAGCGATCGCATCCCGATTATTATATCGCCGCAAAAAGCCCGCGAGAACAGGGTTATCATCAAAAACGAGTTTTATTGGCTAAAGTGATGGAGGAGGCGGGATTTAGCCGACATAAGGGGGAATGGTGGCATTTTTCCCTAGGGGATCAGATGTGGGCCTGGTCGCTCGATCGAGCCTACGCCATCTATGGCAGAGTGGAGGATTAAGTAGGGTTTGCGGCAAAAAGTTTCTTGTGGGGACAGGGTGTGGGGTGTGGGGTGTAGAGTTTTACCGATTTTGAGGGGGTCAATTACCTAATTTTCAGGGGAAAAGTCCAGGGATTTTCCCCCCAATCACTTCCGTCGCCGGTACTTTTTGATTGACAAAAAGTCTAAAAGTCTTACCCAATAAGGTTTTAAGATTTATTCAGCCCACCCTATATCAATACTGATATACTAACGAAAGAAGACTCAAAGCTTACACCGACTCCCGATCGATGATCGCCAAAATTTGATTAACAAAAGCTTGGTGATCAACCACTGGTTTAGAAATATAACCATCGGCCTGACTCTGCTTGAGAAAATTCTCTCGATCGCCCTCCATAGCGTGAGCGGTGACGAGAATAACGGGTAAATCGGCGGTTTCGGGGTTAGCTTTGAGAATTTGGCTGATTTTAATGCCATCTACCGCTTTCCCTTCATAGACACTATGGGAGAGGGAGACATCCATTAAGATCACGTCCGCTTCCTTATCCCGAGCAATACGAAGCACTTCTTCCACGTCTTCGGTCCCTTTAACCTCTAGACCACCTCGTTTGGTCAAAATTTTGGCAAAAACGCGAAAATTAATCGGGTCGTCTTCTACAATCAAAACAGTCGTCATAGGGATGCTCAGGGATAAACAAGGTTAAAACGGACAAAATGCCTTATGATTCACAGCTAGACAGATTGAAAACGAGAGACTCATGGCCAAACAACTGGATTTCTTAGCTAGTGGTCAAATTATACCCACGGCCTTACACCAAGAGATGGAACGATCCTATCTAGAATATGCCATGAGTGTGATCGTGGGGCGAGCCTTGCCGGATGTACGCGATGGACTAAAACCAGTGCATCGTCGCATATTATACGCTATGCACGAACTGGGTTTAACTCCCGATCGCCCTTTTCGTAAATGTGCGCGGGTGGTGGGGGATGTCTTGGGTAAATATCATCCCCACGGCGATCAGTCAGTGTACGAGGCACTGGTTCGTATGGTACAGGATTTTTCCAGTCGTTACCCACTTTTATCGGGCCATGGTAACTTTGGTTCGATCGATAACGACCCCCCGGCGGCCATGCGTTATACAGAAACCCGTTTGGCCGGCATCGGTGATCAGGCGGTTTTGGGGGGAATTAGCGAAGCTATCGTTAATTTTAGCAGTAATTTTGATAATTCTCAACAGGAACCCGTTGTTTTACCCGCTCAGTTACCGATACTGATTCTTAATGGTTGTTCAGGTATTGCGGTGGGGATGGCGACTAATATTCCTCCCCATAATTTAGGGGAAGTGGTGGAAGGTTTAATCGCTTTGATTGATAATCCCGATTTAAGCGAGGAAAAGTTAGTAGAAATTATCCCTGGGCCCGATTTTCCCACGGGAGGCGAGATTTTAGATGATACCGGCATTCGGGAGGCTTATCGCACCGGTAGGGGGATTATTCCCGTGCGCGGAGTGGCGAAAACTGAAACAATTATCATTGAGGGCAAGCGCCGAAGGGAAAGGACGGCAATTGTGGTTACTGAGTTGCCTTTTCAGGTGAATAAGGCGGCATGGATCGAAAAAATCGCCGAATTAGTCAATTTAGGGAAATTGGAGGGAATTGCCGATATCCGCGATGAAAGCAATCGCGAAGGCATTCGGGTGGTGATTGAATTAAAGCGGGAAAGTCAACCGCAGCAGGTTTTGGCGGCTTTATACCAACAAACGGCCCTACAGACTAATTTTGGGGCGATTATCCTCGCTTTGGTCGATAATAAACCCCGGCAGTTATCTTTAAAACAAGTTTTACAGGAATTCTTGCGCTTTCGAGAAACGACTCTCACCCGTCAGTATGGCGATGAGTTGCAACAGGCCAGCGATCGCTTACACTTAGTCGAGGGTTTATTATTAGCTTTGCAGAATATCGATCGAGTGGTGGATATTCTCAAAAATGCTCCCGATGGGACGACGGCTAAGTATCGTTTTCAGGCAGAATTGGGCATTAGTGACGCTCAAGCTGATTCTATCTTGGCTATGCCCCTACGTCGTCTAACCGGTTTGGAAAGACAAAAATTAGAGACGGAAGCGACGGAATTACAAACAAAAATTCAACAGTTGGAAACCCTCCTCCATAACCGTCAGGAGTTTCTCAAGTCTCTGAAAAAAGAATTGCGCTCTTTAAAGAAAAAATTCGCCGATAGCAGACGGACAAAAATTCGCACCGGGAAGTCGGGGGACAGGAGACAGGAGACAGGAGACAGGAGACAGGAGACAGGAGAGAGGAGACAGGAGACAGCAGGGAAGAAATTGGATTCTGCTGTTAAAAAACAGGAGACAGGAGAGAGGAGACAGGAGACAGCAGGGAAGAAATTGGATTCTGTGGTTAAAAAACAGGAGAATAAAGTTAAGAAAAAGTCTGAGAGTGAGAATGAACCGATTTTAAGCCTATTTACGCCCCAAGAACCCCCAGAAAATGCGATTTTATTGCTTGATGCCGAAGATAAAATTAGTTGGACGACACCAGAAGAGCGAGTGCCGGACCGGGGTTTAATTATCTATCAACAGGCGATCGAAAAACGGGAAAATTTCCTAGTTATCCTCGATAATGCTAAAGCTTACCCGATTGCTACCCGGGAAGTTCCTCCAAAAGACAATCAACCGGTGTTAATCTCCAGTCTGCTGACCAAAACCGCCCAAAAAGATTCAGAAGCCGTGTTAAATCAATTTTTCTTGACGGAACCTCAAAAAAGTCAAGAATTGCTTTTACTGAGTCAACAGGGGCGAA
Organism: Microcystis flos-aquae FACHB-1344; assembly: GCF_014698375.1. Classification (NCBI taxonomy): domain Bacteria; kingdom Bacillati; phylum Cyanobacteriota; class Cyanophyceae; order Chroococcales; family Microcystaceae; genus Microcystis; species Microcystis flos-aquae. The sequence continues at coordinate 50,885 of NZ_JACJSW010000160.1, forward strand.
TAAAGCGGCTTCCCATCGATGAATTAGAGGGGGTTGGTAGTCGGGGTTTGTCCCTCATGAAATTGAAAGAAGACGATCGCCTGTATGGCGCTGTTTTTACTCACGAGGGTCTGGACTTAGTGATCGCCACCAGTAGCGGTCGGGTGTTGCGTTATCCCGTGCGCGAGGAATTATTGCCAATGATGGGTAAATCTGCCCAGGGTTTAGCAATTTTGCGGTTGCGCTACGGGGAACATCTAGCCGGCTGTGTTTCTCTCCCTCATCGGCAAAATCTGCTGCTGATTTCGGGATTAGGTTACGGGAAAAGACTGGCGATCGAGAATTTACGCTTATCACAATTAGGCGATCTTGGTTCACCCGCTTTACAATTCGTTAACAAACAGGATAGTTTAGCGGCCATGGTAGCGGCCCGGGAGGGGAGTATAGTGTTATTAAGTACCAATCAGAATCGAAAACTACCCTTAGAGGTAGAGACTGTGACAGTTACGGGTAAAGACGGGACAGGTTCACAATTAGTCAAACTCAACCCCGCAGAAAAAATTATCAAAGCACAATTGTTACACCATCTCTAAACAATGGGGAAAAAATCGAAAAATTTTGTGCGTAAACACCGAAATTGGCAAAGATGGTTAAAACTAACTCTGATTCTGGTTTTTGGGTTTATTATCCTTAATCTAGCGATTAATTTAGCCGTCCGCTTGCCAATTAATCAACAAAAACCCATTGATGCCATCTTAGTTTTGGGGGGCAGCATTCGTCGGGAAATTTATGCAGCTAATCTGGCCCTGCAATACCCCAATATACCGATTTTGATTTCCGAAGGCTCGAAAGACCCCTGTATTTTATTACTATTTGAACGGGCAAAAGCGCCAAAAACTAACGTCTGGTTAGAAAAGTGTGCTGATTCTACCTTCGGCAATTTTTTCTTTGCCGTGCCAATTTTAAAACAATGGGGAGTACATAAAGTAAAAGTTGTCACCTCTCCTACTCATTTACCCCGCGCTAAATGGTTAGCAGAAATTCACTTGCAATCCCACGGTATAGCAGTAGAAATCGATGCAGTCCGAGAAATTGGTATCCCCGGTAATCACGAATCAAAGCTAAAAACTGGGTTAGATCTGACTAGAAGTATAATTTGGGCTTTTGTGGGACAATTAATCCATCCCCCCTGTTGGCAAGTCATTCCCTTAAATTCCGTTGATTTGGAAGCTTGGCAAGATGAAGGTTTTCAATGTGAATCTCAAGGTAAGATCAGCTAAACAATAATCTCCCAGTTAGTTTTTTAGCGGCTGCATCCCATTTTTGTAAATCTACTAACTTGGGGTTTTTAAAGGCAAACTCTCTCTTCCCACTTTCCTATACCTTTTAAACAGGATTTAGCATCAGAAACCCTATCGGGAATTTGCGATCGCATCTAGAGCCAAATTCAGTTTCAGCAGGTTAACCCCCGGTTCGCCGAAGATGCCGAGAAAGCGATCATCGGTGTTTTTGGTAACGAGGATCTCCACTTGATTCGTCGGTAATCCCCGCACCCTCGCCACCCGCTCGATCTGCGCTCTGGCGGCTTCCGGGGTGATATGGGGATCGAGACTCGATCCGGAGGTGTACACCAGAGCTGCGGTGGGTTTAATTCCCGTCTTCTCTAATCGGGGAATCTCCCCCTCCAGTGCTTTTTTCGGGTCGGGATCGGGTTTTCCTTTAATTCGCTCGATCAACAGGGGGTTACTGGGAGCTAGGTTACTCGCCCCCGAAATTCCGGTTTGCAGGACTTTGTTAGGATCGTTTTTCGGATCGGCCGTACTGTAGGCGGTGGTACTTGGACGACTATTGAAATAGCGATCGCTGGTGAAAGGTTGCCCAATTAGAGCCGAACCCACCACTTGACCTTGATTATTGGTAATTAAACTCCCGTTCGCTTGCCAGGGAAAAAGAATTTGACCGATGGCGATCATCGAGAAAGGATAGATCAGGGCAGTAATTACCCAGAGAACTAGGGTAGAACGGATGGCTCTACCGGCATCGCGTGCAAAACTCATGATTAAAACCTCTCCGGTATAAAGATGACAAGGAATAGGTAGATAAATAAAGCAAAAGCGACTAATCCTAAAAGGGTTAATGCGAAGGCTTGCCCCCTATCGATAGTGCTTCCCGTAGAAGCTTGAACGATGGAGGAGAAAAGAATTGTTAGACAGAAATTTAAGAAAATATACCAGAAAAATCGGTATTTTCTAGGGGCTGCTTTCATAAGAATTAGAGTTTTTTGGAGATTTGTTTTTGCCAGTAAATCAAGAAAATAGCTGTAGTTGTCGATAGGTTGTCTTGTTCTCCTTTTTCAATTCATAGTTAAGAATACATTGGCCTACATATCTAGCCAAATTAATAGGAACAGCATTGCCAATCATTTGTTCTAGATTAGATTTTGTTCCTGTAAAAATAAAGTCTTTAGGAAAAGTTTGAATATAGCTTCGCTCCCTCGTTGTTAGCGGTCTTAATTTTTCCTTAAGATGACAAGCATCCCCGGGATGTTGTCGATAGGTTTTGGGAACTGGTCGATTTACTCCTCGAATAGTAGGGCTAGGTTCATAAATACTGAATATCGCCCTTCTTTGATAGCTTCTAGGATGTCTATAATAGTATTCTATATCTAATTCTTTGCCCATATAGTCAAATACAGTCAGAGGTTGACTTGATAGATTTTCATTGATCTCATCGATTAAAAAATCATCTTCTTCCTTCATTTTACCGATCAGAAAATATCTTTTTCTAGTTTGAGGAACTCCGCAGTAACAAGAATTGATAACTTTTTCAGTTAAACCATAACCATGGCTTTTAAAAATTTGTTTTGCTTGAGTGAGTATTTTACTTTTCTCAATTCTATCCACATTTTCCATAACAAACCATTGCGGACTTACTCCAGTTACAATTTCGGCGAATGTGAGCGTTAGATTCGCTCGTCCTAAACCCTCGTCTCTCTTCCCAGCACTGGAAAAGTCTTGACAAGGAGGGCTGCCGACAATAATCTCAGGATTATATTGAGCAAATATTTCTTGGCTAGATTCTCTAGATAAATCGACATTAAATATCGGATGACTAAAGTTATTTCTATAGACATCTATAGCAGGTATCCAATTATCAAATGCGGCCACAATAGTAAACCCCGCTTTCTGGAAACCTAAAGATAAACCACCACAACCAGCGAATAAATCGATTGTGATCATTTTGCTCCCTCCTCTAAATTGACTCTCGAAAGCATAAAATAAATTATCGGAATCGGGAGCTAGACCGTATAACTCTTTTGTACTTAACTCCGCAGGTTGAATTTTTAAATTTTCGTCAAGTTTCAGATAGACATTTTTCAGTCCTTTCCCATCCAAGTAAGCGCACAAAGAAGCTGGAAATGAGGAGTTAAATTGATTTTTACCCCATGTTTCTTTTTGGCTAAAATCCCGATTCAAGTGCTTCAATCCGAATAAACTAGGCTTAAATATTGCCGATTTTCCCATTACCTCAACCCGATCGCTGAAATTATCTCATCAATAATCTTAATAGCAATAAACGGCGCAATCATGCCTCCCACGCCGTAGATGAGGATATTGCGCCGCAATAGTTGGTCAGCAGTGAGCGGGCGAAATTGAACGCCTTTAAGTGCTAGGGGAATCAAAACGGGGATAATCAGGGCATTGTAGATCAGGGCTGAGACGATCGCCGATTGAGCGCTTTTCAAACCCATGATGTTTAAAGCACCGATCCCGGCAGCGGCGAAAATCGTCGGGATAATGGCGAAATACTTGGCGATATCGTTGGCTACCGAAAACGTGGTTAGGGCGCCGCGGGTAATGAGTAACTGTTTGCCGATGGTCACTAAATCGATCAGCTTGGTCGGGTCGGAATCGAGATCCACCATATTGGCCGCCTCCTTCGCCGCTTGGGTTCCGGAGTTCATCGCCACACCGACATTAGCCTGGGCCAGTGCGGGTGCGTCGTTGGTTCCGTCTCCCGTCATGGCAACTAACTTGCCCTTGGCTTGCTCGCGACGGATCACCTCGATCTTATCTTCTGGGGTGGCCTCGGCGATAAAATCATCCACCCCCGCCTCCGCCGCGATCACCGCCGCCGTGATCTGGTTGTCGCCGGTGAGCATGATCGTTCTCACACCCATGCGCCGTAATTGGTCGAAACGCTCTTTTAATCCTGGCTTCACGATGTCCTTGAGATAGATCACCCCGTAGATATCGTTACCCCGACAGACGGCCAGGGGAGTCCCCCCCAAACGGGAAACCCTTTCCTGTGCCTCATCGAGGGTCTCGGGAACGGAACCACCGCGGGAACGGACGAAACCTTTAATCGCGTCTACGGCTCCCTTACGGTATTCCTCGCCGGCCCTATCGGTGCCGCTCATGCGGGTACGAGCGGAGAATTCGATTCCCTCGCCGGGTTGGCCATCGATATCGAGGTTCGCGCCCAAATTCCGGGCTAAGGCAACGATCGAGCGTCCTTCCGGGGTTTCGTCGAAAAGGCTGGCCGCTAGACAGATGCGGGCTAATTCCTCGAGGTTATGACCGTTCACGGGGATAAATTCGTCAGCCAGTCGGTTGCCGAGGGTGATCGTTCCCGTTTTGTCGAGAAGGAGGGTATTCACGTCGCCGCAGGCTTCCACCGCGCGCCCGGAGGTGGCGATGACGTTAAACTGAGCCACACGATCCATGCCGGCGATGCCGATCGCGCTCAATAAACCGCCGATCGTCGTGGGAATGAGGGCGACGAGGAGCGAGATCAAGATGGCGATACTGGAACCGGCCCGAAAGGTATCCGCGACCGCCGGCCCGAGGCTCGTTTCCAGGAAACCGGCGATATAGTTCCCGATCGGCGGAATCGTGGCCACGACAATTAGAAAGACTTGGGTTAACACGGCCAGAAGTACCGTCAGCGCGATCTCGTTGGGGGTTTTCGTGCGCTCGGCCCCTTCCACGAGGGAGATCATGCGATCGATAAAACCCTGGCCGGGATCTTGAGTGATCCGCACTGTCAACTCGTCCGAGAGAAGCCTGGTGCCGCCAGTGACGGAACTGGCGATGTCGGTTCCGGGTTGTTTGAGGACGGGGGCCGATTCTCCGGTGATCGCCGATTCATCCACCGAACCGATTCCCTCGATCACTTCCCCGTCGGCGGGAATCACGTCCCCGGCCACCAGTTTTACCCGATCGCCCCGACCCAAGGCCGTGGAACTGACCGACTCGATCGATCCGTCGGCCAGGATTTTTCGGGCGATCGTGTCGCTGCGGGTGGAGCGCAGGGCATCGGCCTGGGCTTTTCCCCGTCCCTCGGCGATCGCCTCGGCGAAGTTGGCGAACAGCACCGTGAAGAAGAGGATCAGGGTGATGATGCCGTTAAGTAGCCGTTGTTGTCCCCTATCCCCGGCGATCGTGCCGAATAGATGCGGGTCGATCGTCACCAGGGCCGTGACGATCGTTCCTAACCAGACCACGAACAGGACCGGGTTACGCACGGCGATGCGCGGGTCGAGTTTGAGGAAGGACTGCCGGATCGCGCGTTGATAGAGACCTGTCCGGTTTACCTTGGGGGTGTGGCGGCGGTCGTCCCTGCGACCTCTCGGCACTCGCAACGGGCGGGAGGATTTAGAATTTCCTTTGTTCGTTCTCATAAATTATCCAAACTCCTAGCCGATCATCCGGGTGATTTGAAAGGCTTCCGCGATCGGCCCGAGGGCTAATATCGGCAAGAAAGTCAGCGCACCGAGAATTAAAATCACCCCCGCCGTCACGCTGGTAAAGAGTCCGGTATCGGTGCGGAGGGTTCCGGTGGTGGCGGGAACTGGTTGTTTGCGGGACATCCCATCGGCTAACAAGAGCAGGGCGGCGATCGGGATATACCGTCCGGCGAGTAAACTGAAGGAGGCGCTTAGATTCCACCAGAGAGCGGTAATCGTCGGTTTGGCACCAGCCGCAATCGCAAGCGGCGCAGGTTGGGAATCCCCTAGTCCCTCGAATCCCGACCCGTTATTGGCAGCGGCGGAAGCGTACTCGTAGATAACTTGAGATAATCCGTGAAAGCCGGGGTTACTGATGCCCTGAAAGTCGGGAAAGGCAAGGGCGATCGCTCCAGGGATGAGGATGGCGATCGGGTGAACCAGCAGAATTAAAAAACTCGCTAACACCACTTCCCGTTTCTCGATTTTGCGCCCGAGGAATTCGGGGGTTCGCCCCACCATTAGCCCGGTGACGAATACCGCCAGGATCAGATAGGCAAACAGGTAGGCGGTGCCGGTTCCCTGGCCGCCGAAAACGATTTGCAGGAACAGATTCGAGAGGGTGGCGAAGCCGCCGTTCGGCATCAAGGAATCGTGCATGGCGATCACCGCACCGCACATGGTGGCCGTGGTAGTTACCGCGTACAGGGCCGATTGCGCCCAACCGAAGCGTACTTCTTTGCCCTCGAAGTTAACCGCTCGCTCCACCCCTAGCAGGGAGTTAACCGCCTGGTTGCCGTTATATTCCCCGATCGCTGTGATGATCGTCAAGCCGATGAAGATACCGAGGGGAATTAGATAGATTAACCGAGCTTGCTTGAGATTATCGGCGAAAACCCCGTAGGTATAGATCAGGGAGGTGGGAATCGAGAGAATCGCTACCAACTGCACCAGATTGACGAATCCGTTCGGGTTTTCAAAGGGGTGGGCCGAGTTGCTGGCAAAAAAGCCACCGCCGTTTTCTCCCAATTCCTTAATAATCTCGAAGTGGGCCACCGGACCGCGGGCGATCGCCTGACTCAGGTTGGGGTTTTCTAGCGTCGGCAAGATCGCCGGGCCCGCGAGGGTTTCCGGGACTCCGGCGATGATCAGGGCAATTGCCCCCACGATCGAGATCGGTAAGAGGATACGGGTGATCGCTCGGATCAGATCCACGTAGAAATTGCCCAACGGTCGCCCCGTCAATCCCCGAATAAAGGCGATCCCCACCGCTAGACCGGTTCCGGCCGAGGTGAACATCTGGTAGCCGAGACCCCAGAGCTGACTCCCGTAGCTGAGGGTGGTTTCTCCGGAATAATGCTGTTGGTCGCTGTTGGTGATAAAGGAAATCGTCGTATGTAGCGTGGTGTCCCAAGAAGGGGCGGGGATCCCCGTCGGGTTGAGGGGAAGGACTCCTTGGCCGGCAATCAGGGAAAAAACCAGAATTGCTATTACCGCGTTACTGTAGAGAACGGCGCGGGCGTACTGCCAGCCAGTCATATTCTCTTTCCCTTTCACTCCGACGAAGGTGTAAAGAAGACTCTCGACTCGATCGCACAGTGGGTCGAGTAGGGTTCTCCGTTCCATGAACACCCTAGCCATATACCGCCCGAAAAAGGGGGTGATCGCCACGATTATCAGGATCGTGAGCGCGATTTGAATCCATCCTTGCAACATGGTTCGATCAACTCCAAAAAAAGGCCCGTGGAGGCTCGATCAACGATCAACCGGGAAACTCACGGGTTCGCTGTCTCGAAACCGCTTGCTGAAAACCGAGTTTGTCTCATCATTAGCGATCATTAACAAATGGATGATCGAGGGATTATTATCGCCTCTGCTGGAACGATTATAGCGATTTGTCGCACCTTGACAATCTATATTTTTTCCGTTCGTTGTCCTATCAGCTTTTACGCACTTATGCGGCAATACCGACAATCAGCAATTATCAGTGACTCTTAAGATGTTAGGTCACAAGTGGCTGAACAAACGGGAATAATTATGCAAACCCCATCGCAATTTGTAATCAGAGATTGCTGATTGACACTCCCGTCGCTAAAAGCCTATCCATTAGTCACATATTTCTTAACATAAAATTTGACAAAAAGAGAAAAGTGTGCAAGATGGCTCAAGGGGGTTCTATGGGGTAAATAATTTGATGAAATAGTTTCCAAGTCTCGCCGATGATATCATGTAAGGGAGCTTCTTTGATTCTTTCTACTGTACTTTTAGCTTGGGCGGCAATTAAATCTGAAGGTTGAAAGTGGGGCGAGGACAATTAACCATCTTTGCCATTACTTTTGACCAATAGTATTAATTATCATCAAAAAAAATATCGAGGGCGACTTCTGTAAAACTTAACTAAAAAAGCCTATTTCCTTGACTTTCAAATAATTTTTCAGCCAGACTCACCGACCGATTCTATTTCTGAGCAGAGATTTACAACATTTCTTATAGGAATAAATTATAAACTAATGGGTTATTATCCTCTGAATAATAGCTGCTAACTCCTGAAAAGGAAGACTCTGTACCTAGCCATTAAAATAACTGCTATCCCACCTTTCAGAATATGGTTCCGTGGGAATATTTTCTTCATCTTCCACTTCTGTCTGCGCTACATAATAAAATTTTAGTTCATGCAGTATATCGGTGATCGCTCTTTCTACAGCAATTTTTATTCTTAATCTTCGGGTGTGATAATCGTGATATTTTTCCCCCAAAGTTTTGAAACTGCGGGGCAGAATTTGGATAGCATTATTCATGACTCGATCGATTTTAATCTCCGAGAGATATTGGCGAAAGGAAGCAGGTAAATTTCTTAACTGTTCCCGCACTTCTGCTATCACTAATTGCTCAACAAAATTGAGAGAAGGTTGGTTCATGAAACGATTTTTTAGTGATCAAAAACTGATTCCATGTTAATACCGCTCGATAAATAATAGCGTGATATTATGCCGTTGCGATGGTGATTTAAATCACTGTTTAATCCAAGCTGATGGCCAAATACCGCCAATTTCGAGACCAGCTAGACCACTAGAGCTATTTATAATGTTTTTACCGCGACTATCAGCCAATTTTATCGATAATTTACCTTTGAGGGTATCTTGACAAGCAAAACAGAGACCTTTTTCTGTGGGTACACGCACGCGATCGGGAGGATGATCACTGATGCCGATTAAGACAATGGTATAATTCTCGTTGGTTGCCCTCATTTCCCAGTATCCCCAGGGTTGCACTGTCCAAGTTAGTTGAGAATTCCAGATATCAAACTTATAAAAGCGATTTTGCCAGTGAATACCGATAATTCCCACCGATTCCGTCCAGTGGAGAACTTTCCGGGTAGAACCCACTGCGGTTAAGGTTAAATCGGGATTTTCAGGGAAAGCATTACAATTAATCCAAAACCACTTTTCGGGGAAAGAATAACCCCAATTTTTCTCGCTATAAAAAGGTACATTCTCAAATTGGTAATTTTTTCCCCCATAGGTAATCATTCCCGTTGCTAAACCATGAGCAGTTAAAATCTGCCAACCCGGGTCAAAAATCGGTAAATAAGATAATATTCCTGCTGTTGCTTGGGGTAAACGCTTGTTATCTCCCCAACTGTACCTAGTTTCAACGCGATAATCCCATTGACAGATTTCTCCAGTGACGGGATCATAAATTCGTCCTTGCTGCTGGTTTGCCGTTGCTTGATAACCCTCTTGAACAGACTCAAAAAAAGCTGACGGAGAAAGCAGACGGGGACGGATTTTTAAGTTAGTTTTTCCCCAATGGATAATGGCTAATTCCTGACGACTTGCCCAAAATTTATCCGTATCGGGAAAAGTGCGACAAAGATAATTAGATTCTATGGCTAAAATTTGTACCGCTCCACCGCTATTGACTTGACCGCCGCTTGGGTCTTGAATAGAATACATAAAGGCGAATCCGTCGGCTAATTGCGGAATCATGACTCGGAAGTACCAACCTTCAAAGAATCGGGGAGTGATACCATCCCAATGGTAGCCAGAATGAGGGGGTTGTGAAGACATCAATGGGTTTATCTTTAGGTATTGATTTTGGCACATCGGGAGCGCGAGCGATTGCTATTGATTCTAGCAAAAATATCGTCGCTGAGGTTCATTATCCCTTCACTAATGCCAATTTTCAGGATTGGCAAAAGGCCCTATTTTATTTATTGGATAATCTAGGGGATTCGGTGCGTTCAGAACTTAAATCGATCGCAATTAATGGTACTTCCTCGACGGTGTTATTATGTGATAATTGGGGGAATCCTCTTTCTCAGGCAATATTATACAATGACGGGCGAGGAATTGCCTTTTTAGAAGCAATTAAAGCTATAGCACCCCCTCACCATCCCGTGATTATTGCTACCTCCAGTTTAGCTAAATTACTTTGGTGGAGTGAACAAGAAATTTTTTCGCAAGCGCGTTATTTTCTCTCGCAAGCGGATTGGTTAGCATTTCTGCTGCACGGTAAACTGGGAATTAGTGATTATCACAATGCCTTAAAGTTAGGTTATGATCTCGAAAATCTCTGTTATCCCGATTGGTTAGAGAATTTACCGATGTTTAATTTATTACCGCAAATTTTTGCCCCGGGTACAGCGATCGATACTATTAAACCAGATTTAGTGACTCGTTTTGCTATCCCGAAAGATTGTTTAATTTATACGGGAACCACCGACAGCATAGCGGCATTTTTAGCCAGTGGTGCTAATTCTTTAGGGGATGCAGTGACATCTTTAGGTTCAACTTTAGTCTTAAAATTATTAAGTAGCCAGAAAGTTGATGATAGTAACTATGGCATCTATAGTCATCGTTTAGGAAATTTGTGGTTAACTGGTGGGGCATCTAATACGGGAGGAGCAGTGCTAAAGAAGTTTTTTTCTGATCAAGAATTGAGAAATTATAGTTTAGCAATAGATGGACAAAAAGAAAGTAATTTAGATTATTATCCTCTACTAAAAGCGGGTGAGCGCTTTCCAATTAATGATCCTTTTTTACCCGCAAAACTGACTCCCCGGCCCGATAATACTCGAGAATTTTTGCATGGTTTACTGGAAAGTATTGCCCGCATTGAAGCTTTAGGTTATCAGCGTTTACAGGAATTGGGAGCCAATAAATTAGAGCGAGTTTATAGTGCTGGTGGTGGGGCAAAAAATTCGACTTGGAGAATAATTCGTCAGCGTCATTTAGGGGTTCCCGTGCTTTTGTCTAAACAGGAGCAAGCGGCCTATGGTACTGCCCTATTAGCACAGCAATCGGTTACGCTGTTGAAATAGTCTCATAAGTAGGGTTTGCGGCAAAAAGTTTGTTGGTGGGGTTAGGAGTCGGTCGTCAGTATTCAGGAGTCAGGAGTCAGGAGATAGGAGTCAGGAGACAGGAGATTATTTTATTTATTCTCCCCACACCCTACACCCTACACCCTACACCCTACACCCTTCGTTAATTAACCGTAATAGGGTGGCTCATTACCCGGTTTCCATTTGATATTACAGCCTAAACTGGGTTTTTGCTCCGTCGGCACCGGTTGACCGGTTAAAACCTTGTCAATAGCGGCGCGGAGATCTTTGCCTGTCACCGGTATTCCATTACTAGGACGACTATCATCCAACTGACCGCGATAGACTAGGCTGCGCTGACTATCAAAGAGGAAAAAATCGGGAGTACAGGCTGCCGTGTAAGCTTTCGCCACTTCTTGGCTTTCGTCATAGCATAAATTGAATTTAAAGTCAAGGGTTATCGCCATTTTTTTCAAATTTTCGGGCGAATCATCAGGATATTTCTCCACGTCATTAGAACTAATTGCGAGGATGCCCAGATTGGTATTAGCATAATCGCGACCTAGACGGGTAAGTTCTTCTTGAATGTGTTTAACAAAGGGACAATGTTCACAGAGGAAGATGACTAACAGAGCGGTTTTAGCCGCAAAGCTGTCCAGAGAGATAGTTTCACCCGAAACCACATCGGGTAAGGCAAAACTGGGAGCTTTTGTCCCCAGATCTAACATTGTGGACTCGGTGCGTGCCATAAAGTTTCTACTCTTTTCTATAGGGAGGACTGAGATTTTTATAGCATTTCACGCTTCATCGCGCAAATTTAAGGCCTTAACCAGCATCAGTAAACAGTAAACAGTGAACTGATAAGCCATTGACCTATCTAAATTACTGGTTAGAGCTGCAGTAGTCATGGTTCGCAGTGTCCGCCAATTATGGAATAAAACTACTACATAAATTCGCTTCTTCATCAGTAGTTTAGCAGCGGATGCCCAAAAACAGGCCGAGGTGATTCGCAGACATTGGAGTATTGAAAATAGTCTCCATTGGGTACTCGATGTTACATTTAGTGAAGATGCCAGTGGGATTCGTCTGGGGTATGGAGCGGAAACACCTTTGTAACCCCTAAATCAGGTTTTATGTCAAGCTATTTTGAAAGCCTTGCTAGAAACCAGTTTTAGGGACAAGTATAATTACTCACTTGCATAAATGAGATGCTCCAGGCAAACTGGCAAACTGGCAAATGGCAAACTTACTGGAAAAATCAAATTATGGGAACTTTGCAAGCAAAAAACCACATCCTCAAACCTGTATTCATCATCATATCAGGATTAGCGATTACTCAAACTATCGGCTGTACAACTTTCAATAGCTATCATCCGAAAAATCAAGTAAACGCCCAAACACCTGCAAAACCAGCACCCCAAGAAATTATACAAACTGGAGAAGTGCGCCCTTTACCCGGTAGTTTAGATAAAATACCTGTTTTTAATAGCAACAGTCCAGAATGGATCAAAAATGAAGGTATTCTACTTTCTACTTTTACCCCTAATAACAAAAAAGTTCCAGCCGCACATTTAAACTTTCCCATTCAAGGCAGATTTGATTTATTTGCTCATCATTATACCCACAATCCCAAGGATTTACAAACCTTATATATAGGAGTAATTTTACATAATCCCAGTAAAAAACCTATCACTATTAACATTTTACAAGGTGCGAGTTATTTAATGACAGAAGCACCGTTTGTCACCTGGCAACCCTACATAGAAAATAACGATGGTAAAGCATTTTCTGGACCAGGTGCAAGAGCAGTAGCGGATGTTTTGCGGGGAGTACGTCAAAAAGAATTTCCAGCAAGAATAGTCATTGCTGCTGGGGGAAGTCAAATGTTATTAAACCATCCTATCCCAGTCAGAAATTTAGAAAAACCTGTCAATGGGAGATCCAGTTTTTTCCGATTAAATAGCAGTGGTAAAATTTATGCAGCGAGTTTAGCCATGTTTGCGAAAAAAAATGCTGATGGTAGCGAGCGCGCACCCACATTAAAAGAATGGCAAGACTTATTAAATAACGGTAACTTTGCAGGACCAAGAGATAAAACCCCCACACCCCCAGATGCAAAAGGAGGTCAATTAATTTACAGCAGAGTCGCAGGTATATCCGAAGGTGCAACATGGAAAGCAAACCTCACAGACAACACCAAAACCCAAACCCTGACTATTCCCGAACCAGGTAAAACTATTTCTTATCCCATAGCCACCTTACGGGGTGGAAGGTTAGGAACAGAACAAAGCCAAACCGCAAAAATGCTAGTGCGGTATCCTGATACTGCTTACGAAGCACATGGTAACTATGGGGTAGAATATCAACTCAACATACCTTTAACTAATAACACTAATAAAAATCAGACAGTTAGCATCACTTTAGAAACTCCCTTAAAAGAAGATAGACTATCTGAAAAAGGAATTAAATTTAGAAAACCATCATTAGACTTTCCCTTTTTCCGTGGTACAGTGCGTTTAAAATATAGCGATGATCAAGGTAAACAACAAACCAGTTATGTACATTTATGGCATAGAACAGGGCAGGTTTTAGAGCCTTTATTAAAACTAGATTTAAAACCAGGAACTCAAAGAAAAGTACAATTAGATGTTATTTATCCACCTGATTCTACACCGCCGCAGGTGGTTACAATTAAGACTTTGGAAAATTAAAATAAATTGCAACAGACAAAAATCACTGACTGCCTTGTCTGTTACGGCGAACTGACAGGAGTTAATCTGAGAGGAAGCAAAAAAAAAAGGGCGTTGCTGAATCAAGGTATGAATGACAATCTTGCACCCATCCAAAAGTTAGTTTGGGTCTAGGTTTTAAAAATCCCACAAAAGAAGATTCATATCTCAAATCAGCAACGCCGGTTGAATGGTACTCAACCCCTCTTTCTTTCCCTCCCGTTTATCTTGACTCTAATCTCGGAATTTAGCAACAGTTTTCTTGCCTTAAATCCCGGAATTAACCTACTGAAACTGATCTGCCCAATTTTCGATCACACGCTGACTTTCGCGAGCAATAACTAAAGCATTATCGGGGACATTTTTAGTGATAGTTGAACCCGCAGCCACGGTGACATTTTTTCCTAATTTTAAAGGAGCCACTAAAACACTATTTGCCCCGGTTTTTGTGCCACTGCCGATCAGAGTTTGGTGTTTTTTCACGCCATCGTAATTAGCAGTAATTGTTCCCGCGCCAACGTTAACTTTTTCCCCTAAAGTGGCATCTCCCAGATAGGATAAATGGGCAATATTGGTTTTATTGCCGATGTCACTTTTTTTAATTTCAACAAAATTACCGACTCGACAATTAGCCCCAATTTTCGCTTCTCCGCGCAAATGAGCATAGGGACCGATACGACAACCAGAATCCACCTGACTATCAGAAATAACCGAAAATAAGACCGTTACATCGCTGCCTATGCGACTATTTTCGATTAAACTCCCCGGACCTATACGACAACCAGAAGCGATTATCGTCTCACCGCGCAGATGGGTTTGGGGTTCGATAATCACATCGGGACTGAGGGTGACAGTATCCTCAATGGTGACACTATCGGGGTCAATTATGGTGACTCCAGCGGCCATCCAATCATCTTTGACTCTAGTTTGTAGGATATCATAGGCGGCGGCCAATTGTTTGCGATCGTTAATGCCGCTAATTTCTAAAAAGTCCTCCACATCCACGGCCATGACGGGATCGAGAAAATTGACCACATCCGTGAGATAATACTCACCTTGATCGTTATTGGGGGTTAAATTAGGCAGTATAGCCGCTAATCTTGACCAATTAAAGCAGTATATGCCTCCATTAATCCGGTGGTTTTGTCGTTGGGCATCGGTACAGTCTCTTTCTTCCACAATCTGCTTAACGAGATTATTGCCATCACAAAAAACTCGACCGTAACCTTTCGGGTTAGGGAGGTTAGCAGTTAAGAGGGTGGCAGCGTTACCATGGTCTTGATGAATCTGGAGAAGATTTTGCAAGGTTTCGGGACGCAATAGGGGAACATCGCCATTTAAGACCAACAAATCCCCCTGAAAGTCCTCTAAATGGGGGATTAACTGCTGAATAGCATGGCCAGTGCCTAACTGTTCCTTTTGTTCGACAAATTCGATATCCTCGAGATGCTGTAGAGTATTTCGCACCTGTTCCCCTTGATAACCGATAATCACCAGTTTTCGCTGGGGATGTAAGGATTCGCTGACATTAAGCACCCGTTCCACTAGCGAGCGACTGCCGAGGGGATGTAAAACTTTCGGAAGGCTGGACTTCATTCGGGTTCCCTTACCCGCCGCTAAAATTGCTACCGCTACCATGGTCATGCTTGCCAATATCGTTCGCGACTGAGTATATCGCACTCCGATCCCCTTGGTTGCAAGAATTTTTTCCCTCTTTCATCCTGTGCCAGTTGAGAAACTACCATAAAAAGGTTTTCTTTAAGACATTGTTAAGGTACTATATACAAATTGAAACAATTGAACATAATTAGCACTCTATAGATACCGCTATGACAACTGTACTAACTAAGGAATCCTCCGCCATGAAACAGATTCGCACCACCTACCAAGCTGACCAACAGGTGAAATACCTGCATCTAGAAGCGGAAATCGAGGTACTGCTGCAACAACTGCAAAACCTCAAGCGCAAAAACCAAGAGAATCAAAACCTAAATTAAAGAAAATTTCCCGGTTCTTCGTTACCTGGTATGGTTCGATAGGGGGGCATAAATCGACTAAATCCTTATCTGGCAAGAGACTTAATTGATTAGTTCGCTCTAGATCAAAAATAATTGACAAAAATCGCCAAATGCCTTTCTATATAAGGGTTCCATCCCTTATAACCCCCGTCCATTGCATAACAAAAACCGAAGAACCAATTTCCCTAAGAATTCTCAAATCCCACCCTCTTACTAGCGAGAAGGTGGGAAAATGTTTTTTGAGAATTCCAGATAGGTGTAGATTATTGACATCCTCGCCGCCGTAAAACGGACGGTGATTCCCAAACCTCACGATTTAGGTTTCTGCTTCTTTCCCTTGCGGGGTTCCGCACCTGCCTTAACAGATTCACTCTGTTCTGGTCTTATGGTCACTCTACAGACTGACACCGCAAGCCCTGCGGCCAAAATGTTTTTACTTGCGTTAATATCTCGGTCATGGTGAGTCCCACAGTCTGGACAGTCCCATTCTCGAACATTTAACGGCATTTTTTCAGCAATATACCCGCAATTACTACATCTTTTAGAGCTAGGAAACCATC
>NZ_JACJSW010000161.1:0-13511 GCF_014698375.1 Microcystis flos-aquae FACHB-1344
AATCAAATTATTGGCAGCATTACCGGTGATATTATCATTCCCCCAATAGCCATTGATTTGGATATTGTCACCGACAAAAGCCGTATTAGAAAAGTCGAGGGTGTTGTCACTCCAATCGCCGACGATGGTGACTTTTCCTGTTACTCCTGTCCCGTCGATGGTTTCAATGCCACTATTGGCGGTAAAGGAACGAATCCCCAGGTCCACGTCTCCTGTACCCAAAGCCACAATTTTATCCACCCCAGAGGTGCCGGTATCGGTGTAGATGTCGTAGCCTTGGAAACTCGACCAGCCTCCGGCTAGATTACCGGAGACATAATAAGTATCTGACCCTTCGCCTCCATCTAATTGGTCATTGTCTGCGCCGCCATAGAGTAAGTCATTACCAACCCCACCCGATAAATTGTCGGACCCCCAATCTCCATCGATTAGGTCATCGCCGCCGCCACCATTGAGAATATCGTTTCCCCCGTAACCCATCAGGTGTTCGGCAAGATTCGTACCTGTAATCGTGTCGCTAGAGTTATCACCGTAAATAATGGTTTTCTGAAGATAGAAATAGTTGAGCCAACTGGCAACATCATTCAGGCGAGCATTGGCATCGCCGTCTTCGTTGACGAGACGATTTTCTTGAATGGCAAAGCCAATATGATAGATGCCATCGGCTACGGTATTGACTAAATTTTTACCGAAGTATTGGGTTGTCGCTCCGTCATTTTGTACTAGGTGGTAGCCTGTTTCCTCATTTCCCTCATCGTCACCGTGGAGGAGGATAAATTCGTCATAGTGATTAGTGCGAACCCATTGATTGAGGGTGCGAATATCATCGCTGGTAATCCAGCCATCAGCAGCGACACCTGTAGCGGTAATGCCATCTACTAATAGATGGTTAAGTCCGTCGGCGGCGGCAGCTCCGGCGTTAATATCCCCCGCATTTGTCCACTTGGCTAAGCCGGTATCAATTTTGATGGTATCGACAATTTTGTCTAATCCTGTGCCAGTGGTGGACTGATCAACGTAAAAATATGTTACCCAATCTGCTACGTCTTTGACTGTGGCATTAGCTGCACCATCTTCGTTGAGAAACCGCCCATTTTGGATCTGAAAACCAATATGATAGATTCCGTCGGCAACGGTATTAACTAGGTTTTTCGCAAAATATGTAGTCTGAGCGCCGTCATTTTGAACTAAATGGAAGCCAGTTTCTGTTGTGCCGTCATCATCCCCATGCAGAACAGCAAAAGTGTTATAACGGGTGGCATCAGAGCGAATCCAATTGTTAATTTGTGCAATATCGCTTTCGGAAATTGAACCGTCGGCGGCGAGATTATAGGTAGCGATCGCTGTTTTGTATAAATCATTCAGTCCATTGGCAGCATCAGCACCGCCAGCAATTTGTTGCCAAGGTATATTTTGCGCTAAACCCTGATCGGCAATAATTAATTCTGTAATCCGATCAAGTCCGGTATTAGTTGTGGCCCGATCTGTATAAAATTGGGTTAGCCAATCCGCTACTTGGGTGACAGTGGCATTGGCGTTACCATCTTCATTGAGAAAAGTGCCATTTTCAATTGGGAAACCAATGTGATAAATGCCATCAAAAACCGTATCAACTAAATTCTGATTGCGATACTGTTGAGTCGCTCCGTCATTTTGGACTAAATGAAACCCTGTTTCTGTTGTGCCGTCATCATCGCCGTGGAGAGCAGTAAATTCTGCTAAACGGTTAGCGCGAATCCAGGCATTAATCGCGGTTACGTCACTGACAGTAAAAATGCCGTTACTAGCAACTCCAGTGGCTTGTTTGGCTTCTAAGATTAACTGATTTAATCCGTTAGCCGCCGTCATTCCACCCGTAATATTTGTGCCGAGATTAGCACCAGCAAGTCCCGGATCTCTGCCAATTCTTTCAACCGTTTGATCTAGTCCCGTTCCGGTTGTTCCGCTTGGGTAATTTTGCACCATCGAATAAGATTTGCTTGCCATAATTTTTAACCATAAAAAATAAGGTAGTTAGTGAAATAGCAACGATTGTTAGACAAGTAACGACAAAACCGCACTAAGGCAGGTTTATCCTAAATCCAGTTAGCAAAACCCAGTTATCATCAGGGACCACTGAAGTGTCACTACGAACAAGAAGGTTTGTCAACGGCACTGGATCAGGGGGATTTGGTGTTACCCTGACAATTGCGGATCGATATCCTCACTCATACCCGAAGTCGATCCCAACGATTGGACAGTCTCAGATAGTCGATAAGTTCTAACCGATTGTCTTACCTCTGCTCAGACTATCGAACGAGGTTTTCCGACCTTGATAGTCCTGAGTCGGCGTTTGATAATCTAACTTTTGATGGAATCTTAGATTATCGTAGCACTTTATACAGATATGTGATCCCCGCTGCTTTTTCTCTCTTAGCGTTGCTCAAATAAAAATACCTGATCTTGCGCGTAACTCAATTTAAAACTAGGCGATCGCTGCAAGCGTCCGATCAGATGGCTGACAAGCGACGGCGAACTCGCTCAACCGGGATGGCGCTGGTTGAGCAGGATATAATCAAATTTCGCCAACTGGCGGTTGGGACAGTGGGCCAGGTGAGGAGCAATTTGGGAAGTCGTCAGGACAATTTCCAGGCTATCAAAGACAACTACTATAAAATAACTTTACATTTCTTTTATCACTTTTGGAAAATGCTATCCTTGTAGATAAGACAAAAGAACTAAAAATCTCCATTGATGCCAATTGGATAATTTAAGCGCATCTTATGATAGTCTAAATCTTTTCTTAAAGATGGTAGCCGATCTTGTAGGGTGCGTTAACGTAGTGTAACGCACGTCTTTACTGACTCAAGCCAATTTTGTAGGGTGCGTTAACGTAGTGTAACGCACGTCTTTACTGACTCAAGCTATTAAAATATGGCGGATGAATTAAAGATTGGGTTTAATTTATAACTCTACCCAATTCTCTAAACTTAATCCTTCAACCCTCAATAAATCACTGTCATTAGAAACAACAACTAAACTTTTAACTATAGCAGTAGCAGCAATTAAAATATCTTCTGTTTGTATGGGTAATCCTCTTAATCTAAGATCAGCATGAATTTCGGCTGCTTTTTCTAAAATAGCTAAATCATCTAATAAAATAATTTGATAATCCTGAGAAAGTTTGTTAAATCTTTCTCTTTGTTTAGGTGCAGCAACTGCCAACAATCCCCTCTTAATTTCAAAATAAGTAATGCAACTGATAAAGATACTTTTTCTTTGAGCTTTGACATCTTCAATTTTTTGATAAATTTCAAGATCACGCTTAATTAGTATCTAGCGAATAACTGATAATTACCTATTTACGCTTAATTGCTTCATCGAAAATAACCATTTGTTCAGGAGTAAAATCGCCGCCAATTTTTGACAAGATTTCTGTGGACATAATAAAGCTACAATGCTCTTTCAATTCTGCCTCTGACATAGTGTTAAATTCCTCAAAAGGTAAATTTTTTTCAAATAATTCAACCAAATGTTTCACTATTTCTGAATAATTAAGTTCCTCTTTAAAGAAAGGACGGTCTTCCATTAAAATAGAAACAACTTGCTCAATTCTCTTAATCATCGATTTTTGTCTGACATCAGTTGATAACATATTTATGCCGCCAGTAAATTTTCAATAATATTTATCAACTGCCAATATATCAAGTTTCTCGTGGTTATGCAACATCGTGAGTTCGATCTCGAAGAGAAGAAAGCGGCGTAACGGTGTCTTGAGTGGGATGTATCACCATTCTCATCGGATGGTGATTTCTGCGATGTCGAACCTGTTTGGGGTGAAGATGTCTTTATGGTTAAAAGATCGCAAGGGACGCACCTTGTCGGACGAGGACATATTACACTATCCTTATGATAGTAGTAACCTTAGCCGAAACCATGAAAACAATTAGTTTTAAAACCCGTGTAGGAGAAGATGGAACATTACAAATATCTTTACCGCATGAACTTAAAAACACAGATTTAGAAGTCACCTTAGTTGATCAGCCAATATCTCTAAAAGAAAAAGAAGAAAAAACTACATTTAGCCAATGGCAAGAAGGCTTTTTTGAAGAAGTAATTGGCGGTTGGGAAGGTGAATTATTAGTAAGAGAAAAACAGCCAGATTATGAGGAAAGAGCGCTCAAGAATGATTAAGGACAAAAATCAGCAAACCTATAGAGACCCTAGTATTGTCGGTTATTATGCCCAATTAACCGCACTACAGCCGGCAGAAAAGACACTTTTAACCCTGCTGCAAGAGCATTTATCAACGATGAAAATGCTTGATTTAGGGGTAGGTGCGGGACGGACTACGAAGTATTTTGCCCCTCTTGTGGGAGAATATATCGGTGTTGATTATTCTACGGAAATGATCGCCGCTTGTCGTCAAAAATTCCCCCATTTAGTCTGGCAAGTGGCCGATGCTAGAAATCTAGAACAATTTGCGGATAATTATTTTGATTTTATTCTCTTTAGTTTTAATGGCATTGATTATATTTCCCATGCTGACCGTTTTCTAGTTTTAGAGGAAATTAGCCGCATCGGCAAAACTGGCGGTTATTTTTGCTTTTCTAGTCATAATCTTCAGGGAATTATCCCAGAATTCGATTGGAAAAAAAAGATTAGTTTGAATCCTTTTAGTAGCTATGTAAATTTAGTCCTCTGGGTGATTTTGCGGGCCTGTAATCCCTCTCTTAGCTACGAACAGTTATTGACTGCTGACTATGCAATTATTCGGGATGAACCCCATAATTTTCGTCTCCGAAATTATTACGCCACCCCCAAAGAACAATTAAGACAGTTAAGGTCTTACTTTCAAGATATTAAAATTTATTCTTGGAAAACCGGTCAGGAAATTAACAGCGAACAAGAGTTAAATACTAATCTTGATCATTGGCTTTATTATCTCTGTGTTATTCCCTAATATTATCCTGCTTTTTTGGGGGATATTGAAGTAATGCTTGGGCAAGATAATGACCGGTGTAGGATTGTTCACATTTAGCCACGGTTTCCGGTGTTCCCACCGCGATTAATTCTCCTCCCTTGTCCCCTCCTTCCGGTCCCAAGTCAATAATCCAATCGCTACAGCGAATCACGTCGAGATTATGTTCGATGACGATAATCGAATTACCTTTATCGACCAATCTTTGTAACACATCTAAGAGATGATGCACATCATAAAAAGATAACCCCGTAGTCGGTTCATCGATCAAATATAGGGTTTTTCCCGTGGCCCGTCGGGATAATTCGGCCGCTAATTTCACCCTTTGTGCTTCCCCACCGGATAAAGTGGGAGCGCTTTGACCGAGTTTACAGTATCCTAAACCCACATCCACGAGAGTTTGTAATCTGGTGGTGGCCCGGGGGACATTTTCAAAGACCTTTAATGCTTCCTCGATCGTCATATCTAAGACATCGGCGATCGAATAACCTTTATACTTAACCTGTAGGGTTTCCCGATTGTAACGCGCCCCTTTACACACATCACACTGCACATAGACATCGGGGAGAAAATTCATCTCGATGACGTTTACCCCTTGGCCTAGGCAAGCTTCACAGCGTCCTCCCTTAACATTAAAAGAAAACTGCCCCGCTTTGTAACCCCTAGCTTTTGCTTCGATGGTTTCGGTGAAAATCTCGCGAATAATGTCAAAAACCCCCGTATAGGTGGCAGGATTTGACCGAGGAGTGCGTCCTATCGGTGATTGGTCGATGACAATTACTTTATCAACCGCGTCCAATCCTTCCACTTTCTCTAACTCTTTGGGGAAGGGAGTTAAACGGGTTAAATGATGTTGTAAAGCCGGATATAATAACTCATTAATTAAGGTGGATTTGCCCGAACCAGATACCCCCGTAATCGAGACTAATTTTCCTAAAGGAATCGTTACATCAATATTTCTTAGGTTATTTTGATGGCAATTTTTTAAGACTAAAGCATTACCATTCCCGTCCCTTCTTTGGGGAGGAGTTTCAATAACCTTGCGTCCCGATAAGTAGGCCCCTGTTATCGATTTTTTGGACTTTAAAAGGTTTTCAAAACTGCCTTGACAGATGATTTCTCCGCCATGAATCCCCGCTTTCGGACCGATATCGACCACGTAATCGGCTGCCCGAATTGTTTCTTCATCATGTTCGACGACAATTAAAGTATTACCTAAATCTCGCAATCTTTGCAGGGTTTCTAACAGTTTACTATTATCTCTTTGGTGTAATCCGATGCTAGGTTCATCGAGAACGTATAGTACTCCCGTTAATCCCGAACCGATTTGAGTGGCTAATCGAATTCGTTGGGATTCTCCCCCAGATAAAGTCATCGCCGGTCGATCGAGGGTAAGATAATCTAATCCCACATCGATTAAAAATTGTAGTCTCGCTTTGATTTCTTTGAGAGCTAATTCCCCAATTAATGCTTGTCTGGGGGTTAAACGACAATCATTAATTCTCTGCAAACAATCCCGAATCGGAACTCCAGTAAAATCCGTGACCGTATATTGTCCTAAACGTACCGATAAAGCTTCCGGTTTTAATCTTTTTCCGTGGCAAACTTCACAGGTTTGGTTAACAATATATTTCTCTAGTCTTTGTTTAATAACTTCCGAGGTGGTTTCTTGATAATTTCTATCTAAGATATTGATAACTCCCGCAAATTCTCGATAGTAACCGCGGCCAGTATCATAACGGTAATCATCTTCAAAATAGATCGGTTCTTTACTCCCATAGAGAATGATATCTTGCTGGGTTTTTGTTAGTTTCTGCCAAGGGGTTTGAATTTCAAAACCTAAAGCTTGCCCTAAACCGTAGAGGAGAGAAAGATAGTAGGAGTTATCCTTATCTGACCAGGGGGCAATAGCAGAATATACCGGTTGTTTTGGGTCTGGAATGACTAAATCTGCCGAAAATTTCCGTAAACTGCCCAATCCGTGACAGTTGGGACAAGCACCATAGGGAGAATTAAAAGAGAATAAACGGGGGGATAATTCTTCCATAACTGCCCCGTGTTCGGGACAGGCAAATTTCTCGGAAAAGACAATTTCTTTGGTAACTTCGGGATTATCTTCGTTATTCTCATCGAGAATTTCCACAATCGCTACACCATCGGAATGCTTTAAACAAGTGGTTAAAGAATCTACTAATCTTTCCTGTAAACCCTCTTTTTTGATCAGGCGATCGATAACAATTTCAAGATCATGAAGATGTTTTTTATCTAACTCGATGCCCTCGGATAATTCTACTACCTTGCCGTCAATCCGCACCCGGGCAAAGCCTTGGGAGGCCAAACTAGAGATTAATTGCTTATGAGTGCCTTTTTTGCCGCGAATTACCGGGGCTAAGATTTGAAAACGGGTTTTCTCGGCTAATTCCATCACTCGATCGCACATTTGATCGATGGTTTGGGGGGCAATATTGCGATCGCAATGGGGACAATGGGGTTCACCGGCACGACCGAACAATAAACGCAAGTAATCGTAAATTTCCGTTACAGTTCCCACACTAGAACGGGGATTGTGGGAAGTGGATTTTTGGTCAATGGAAATAGCCGGACTTAAACCCTCGATCGCATCCACATCAGGTTTATCTAATTGTCCTAAAAATTGGCGCGCGTAGGCGCTGAGGGACTCCACATAGCGGCGCTGTCCCTCGGCAAAAATAGTGTCGAAAGCGAGGGAAGATTTGCCCGATCCTGAAACTCCCGTAAAAACGATCAACTGATTGCGGGGTAATTCGAGATCAACATTTTTGAGATTGTGTTGTCGGGCGCCACGGATACGGATCGAGTCAGTTTGAGCCATCGGATGGTGCCAAGTAGTCCTTAACAATCATAGCCTTGACGAATGGGTTTCAGCTACTAAAAAACCAGTCTTCTATCATATCAGAAGATTATCGGGGTTAAACCGCCCGTTCGAGAAACTCGCGCATATCTCGATCGGCCCCAGGACCACAGCTATGACTCGCTTCTTCTTCTAAATGGGCTAAAACTGGGCAATTAATCCGATAATCTGGTTCTTTTGACCGTTCTAGCCGCAATTCATACACTTGTTTTTCCAGTTGTTCGATGCGGTCTACCAAAGCGCGAATAGCCACCGCTTCCGAGTCGGGTAAATCACCGTGTTCGAGGGGTTCCACCCGCGTCCCGGCCCGATAGATTAAACGACCGGGTACACCAACAACGGTACAATCGGCGGGAATATCGCGCAGGACCACAGAACCAGCACCGACGCGAACGTTATTACCCAGATAAATATTACCCAAAACCTTAGCCCCAGCGCCGACGACCACATTTTCCCCTAGAGTCGGGTGACGTTTACCGCTTTCTTTCCCCGTCCCTCCTAAAGTAACTCCTTGATAGATGAGGGCATAATCACCGACAATGGCCGTTTCTCCGATGACCACTCCCATGCCATGGTCGATAAAAACACCCTGACCAATTTGGGCGCCGGGGTGAATTTCGATACCAGTCAGAAAACGGGCAAGATGGGAAATTAAACGGGGAATAAAGGGAATCCCGATCTGATATAGCCAATGGGCGAAGCGATGGCACAATAAAGCCTGTAATCCGGGATAACAAAACAGTACCTCTAACCAGTTGCGGGCAGCGGGGTCACGTTCAAAAATGATCTTGAAATCGGCTAGGAGAGTAGATAACACGAGTCTTGATTCCATATTGATCGAGCTTATACTAAACCATGTTATCACTCCGGTAAATGAGCCGTTCAACTAAAAAACGCTCGAGAAACCCCTTCTCCTAGATCGCTTTTACTTTTCTTGGCCAAATTTTGAAGATATCCTTAATTTCTCTCTTGTTTAATCTTCCTTTAACTTGGGTCTGAAAAAATGCGATTGTTTAGCCTTTTTTTGCAGTTTTTCAGCTAAAAATATGATTCATGCTATCTATCGTCACCATGGGAAATTTTTATTAACCTTGCTGTCAATTGCTGGCAGTATCAATATTGTTACCGAATCGGCCGCAGCTTTAAATATCACCCGATTGAGCAGCCTTGGCAATACTACAATTGCTGCTAATAACTTCGGGGCAGAAATTCCCGCTTATGACCCCGCTAGTCGAAAATTATTCCTGACCGGTCCCAATAATCGTCTAGATATTGCCGATATCAGTAATCCCGCTAGTCCAATTCCCTTACCCTCGATCGATCTTAGCTCCTACGGTGCAGGGGTTAACAGCGTTGCCATCAAAAATGGTATCGTGGCCCTGGCCATGGCAGCTAATCCCATTACCAATAACGGCAGTGTAGTATTTTTCAATACTAATGGTGTCTTTCAGAGTCAGGTGACTGTGGGCGCTTTACCTGATATGTTAACCTTTGCTCCTGACGGTAATCGGGTTTTGGTCGCTAACGAAGGGGAAGCAAGAGGGGCGATCGATCCCGATGGTTCCGTTAGTATCATTAACCTTAACCTTAGCTCTGGTATTCTCAATCCCACCGTCAACACCGCTACTTTTGATAGTTTTAATGGTCAAGAGAATACTTTAAGAAGTCAGGGAGTCCGTATTTTTCCCGGTCAAACGGTTTCCCAAGATGTGGAACCAGAATACATCACCGTTTCCGACGATGGAACCTCTGCATGGGTGTCTCTACAGGAAAATAATGCTATTGCCGTAGTCGATGTTGCTAACGCTCAAGTCACCAGTATTGTACCCCTAGGAGCCAAAAATTTTAACGCACTGGGTAATGGTTTCGATCCTAGCGATCAAGATGGAGGGGTAAATATTAATAATTGGCCGGTTTTTGGCTTATATCAACCGGATACGATTGCCACCGTTACCATCGCCGGACAAACCTATTTAATTACTGCCAATGAAGGGGATACTAGAAATGAGGCCCGACGAGTTTCTACTCTAACTTTAGACCCCAATGCTTTCCCTAATGCGGCCAACTTGAAATTAACCCAAAATCTCGGCCGTTTGGATGTTTCTAGCATTGACGGACTTAACGCCCAAGGTCAATATAGCCAACTTTTTGCCTATGGTGGTCGTTCTTTTTCGATTTGGAATGTCACTAATGGACTGTCCCAAGTCTTCGATAGTGGCGATGATTTTGAACAAATTTTGGCGGGTTTTTCGGCAACTCCCCTAACTGCTAGTATTTTTAATTCCGATGGTACTCCTAGCAGCTTCGATAGTCGTAGCGATAACCGCGGGCCGGAACCGGAAGGTTTAGCAGTAGGAACTGTGGGTAATCGTCTCTATAGTTTTGTGGGAATAGAAAGGGCTGGCGGTTTCATGGTTTATGATATCACCAACCCTAGTAATCCTTTGTTCACTAATTATATCAACGATTGGCAATTAGGGGATATCTCTCCCGAAGGATTATTGTTTATTCCCGCTGCCGATAGTCCTAATGGTACTCCCCTGTTAATTGTTGCCAATGAAGTCAGTCGTAATGTGGCGATTTATTCCGTGAAACCTGTCCCAGAACCTAGCGCAGTTTTAGGATTAGTAACCCTCGGACTAGCTGGCTATAGTTTGAAAAAAAGAGGGAATTGCTAATCACATCCCGTAAAATGGTAGCGCCTCCGACCAATGGGGGCGTTTTCCCATTTGCCAATCCAAATAGGCTAAATCGAGGATATCGGGGGCATTTATGCCTAAACAACTGGGTGTGGCTAATCTTTGATAGGAAATAGTTAAGTTTTCTAAAGTCTGCTGCCATTGTTCCGGAGTCATCAGGCTATCAGCTAAATAAACCCGATTACCCCGATAGATGCCCACATACAATTGTCCCCTAGTTGCGGGCATTTCTAGGGCTAGATAGCTATCGAGGGGGTAAAAATCCCGTTGTGACCAAGCCAAGGCCGCTAAACTGGAGACGGTAAAAATCGGTAGCTGTAATTGTTGTGCTAGGGTTCTACCGGTGACTATACCGATGCGGGTACTGGTAAAGCTACCCGGCCCCTTAGCTGTGGCTAGAAAGGCTAAATCTGCCCATTTTTGCGGGGCTAGGAACTGTTTTAGATAGGGGTGGAATAGGTTCGATAAATCCCTGTCTAAGTCCCAAGTTTGTTGACGGCTATCATCCCTGAAATTAGAGAGGGCCAGTCCTAGTTGGGGACTGCTGGTATGCAAGGCTAATCCATAGACCGGGGAAGACAAGTCAATCTTTCTGTATTAGTAAGTTTTTATGGGTCGCCTGGGATTCGAACCCAAGACCAATCGGTTAAAAGCCGAGTGCTCTACCGCTGAGCTAGCGACCCGTTTCGTGTTCCGCACACGATTTATCAATATAACATCTTATCGAGGCCAAGTCAAGGGGAAATTTAAATTTGATTGACTCGCATTTCCACGATCGCCTCGCGGCTACTCTGGGGTTCTAAGTAGGTCAATTGTTCGCCTGTGTTGAGGGCGTTGCGGGGGGCGCTCCAGGGTTCGAGACAGATATAATTTTTATCTTTCAGGGTCCAAAAAACTAGAGTTGTATAGAGATCGTCGTAACCGAGGATAATTTGACGTTGATGATAGGAATCACTAAAACTACTTTGATGGCGAGTAATTTGCGGAAAAGCGGCATCAATTTCTTCGAGATTAAAGTCAAAGTTGCCGGAGTAGGAATGGAAGGTTTTCCTGCGTTGGTCGAGGTATTGGGAGGAGGGAATATCAAAGGATAATCGGGTTTTATCGGTGACTTGAAAATAGGGATGGAATCCGATGGAAAAGGGCATTCTTTCGGGGGAAAGATTAATAACTTTTTGGTGAATTTTGAGGCTGTTTCCTTGCAGTTGATAGGTAAAGATTAATTGAAAATCAAAGGGATAGACTTGACGAGTGACCGGATTACTGTTTAATTCTAGGGTTAAACTAGCGGCGGTTTCGGTGCTTTGTTTGCTCACTTGCCAGGGTAAATCACGAGCAAATCCGTGTTGTTTGAGGGTGTAGTTTCGTCCTTGGTGTTGATAGGTATTATCGGGTAAGTTGCCGCAGATAGGGAATAAAATCGGGACTCCTCCGCGCACACTGAGGTTAGGATCTTTGAATCTTTCTCTGTCCAGATATAAAATATCTTCTCCGCAAATTTGCCAACGGGTGATGATTCCTCCCCTAGCGGGAACCACTTCCAGATAAGCGTCAGCTTCTTCATCCTTGAGACAATAGGTAAGATATTGATTTTGGTTTTGAGTGATCGTAAAGGTCATATCAGTTATCAGTTATCAGTTATCAGTTATCAGTTACCAGTGAATATCGTCGGTCTTCGGTAGCTTGAAAGCTGGGATAGACTAGCTTGAGATGAAAATTTGAGTAAGAAAATAGGCAATTGCGGCACTACCAACGGGTACAGTGAGATTATCTATACCCAGTTTCGAGAAAGTTTCTAGAATAGTAGCTCCGATCGCTGTCAATAAAGATACTAAAATAATTGGCGGATTAATGCCATTAATAAAAGATAAAATAATCAAGCTGACTAAAAAGCTGATTACTAACATAGTCAGGGAACCTTCCAGACTTTTGCCACTGCCGAAAATTTTGTAGGGATGTTGACCAAAATTTTGTCCGACTAGGGCCGCTAATCCGTCTCCCAAAGCCATAATTAAAATACCCATTGCCGCATATTCGGGGTGAGAAATTGGCCAAAAATAAGCCACGAGAACACCGATACTAACAGCATAAAAAAAAGTTCCCCAACTGCGGCGACCGACACTATTAAGACTGGGTAAAATGGGGAAAAAATAGGATAGGATAGCGATAGTTGCCGCTAGGATCGCCGCGATTATTCCCACCCAAGCGGGGATATTTAACCACCAGGCCAAAAGGATGACGTTTCCTGTGCCAATGTGGACAACTTTGCGGGTAATTTCGCCATCGGTACTGAAAAGACTTTTTAATTTTTCAGCGATCAGAATCAGAACAGCTAGGTAACAGGCGACTAAACCGATCGAAAATAGGAGAGAGTGGGATAGTTCCACGTGGCAAAAGCGAAAATTGACTATCTATTAGTTTAGGCGATCGAGGTGACATTGTTGACATCCTCACCGCCGTGAACGGACGGTGATTCCCAAACCTCACGATTTAGGTTTCTGCTTCTGTCCCGAAGGTTTTTCGCACCTGCCGCCCCAGATTTACTCTGTTCTGGTCTTATGGTCGCTCTACAGACTGACACCGCAAGCCCTGCGGCCAAAATATTTTTACTCGCGTTAATATCTCGGTCATGGTGCGTCCCACAGTCTGGACAGTCCCACTCTCGAACATTTAACGGCATTTTCAAGGGCAATATACCCGCAATTACTACACCTTTTAGAGCTAGGAAACCATCTATCTATTTCGATGTAATTTCTTCCATACCAACGGCATTTATAGGCTAATTGTCGGGTAATTTCTCCCCAGCTTACATCAGATATTGCCTGAGATAATTTCGGGTTTTTGACCATATTCTTGACGGCTAAATTCTCAACCACAATCGTTTGGTTTTCACGAACTAATTGAGTGGTTAGCTTATGTAAATGGTCTTTTCTGTTATCAGTAATTTGGGCGTGAATCCTTG